>JBILOU010000006.1:0-55336 GCA_044374295.1 Flavobacteriales bacterium
ACACATCTTAACCAAGAAGGGCACTAAGCAAAAGCGCAACTTGACTAAGACTGGTCTTGTACACCCATCAGACGAGAGATCTATCAAGGCGCAGTTGCTTGTAGCCTAATGTTCATTTATTAAAGAAGCAAGGTAAAGTTTAACCCGGTAAAAGGTCTTAAGTTCGAAAGAACACCTTCGCCTAAAAACAAAAAGTTATGCCACGCAGTAAAAATGCAGTCGCCAGTAGAGCCAGAAGAAGAAAAGTTCTTAAAATGGCAAAAGGTTACTTCGGTTCACGTAAAAACGTTTGGACAGTAGCCAAAAACTCAGTAGAAAAAGCATTATGTTATGCTTACATCGGACGTAAACTTCGCAAGCGCGATTTCCGTTCTTTGTGGATTGCTCGTATCAACGCCGGTGCTCGTCAGCACGGAATGTCATACAGCGCATTCATGGGTCAAATTCACGCTCACGGAATCGAATTGAACCGTAAGGTTCTTGCAGATTTAGCAATGAATCACCCAGAGGCGTTCAAAGCAGTAGCAGAACGTATCAAAAAATAATTTCTAGCAATAGAAATAGGAAAAGCCCTCTTCGGAGGGCTTTTTTGTGCTTCGCACGGATGTCTACGACTAATGTGCAAGCACTAATGTCTTTCAGACGACAGTGCAAGCACGAATGTCTGCGACGAAAGTCTATGACGAATGCCGTTGGCGAATGTCTTTCAGACTATACGTCTTTTGACGAATAATGCATAACTCATTTGGAAGCTTCGAGGTGGTATGTATATATTTATTGAATGAAAAACACCCTCTTACTTATTGTATTCGGATTAATTTCAGTTTTGGGAATTAGCCAAACAACTCCTGAAACTCCTTCGACGTTCGTTCAAGTAATGCCAACGTATCCAGGTGGCGAACAAGCGTTGTACAAGTTTTTATACAATAACATTTCCTACCCTGAGAGGGAAAAATCTATGAATATTGAAGGGACGGTATTTGTAAATTTCGTTATTGAAAAAGATGGCACACCCACGAATTTTACCATAACGCGAGGTGTTGATGGGGGCATTGGATTGGATCGAGAGGCTTTAAATGCTTGCATGAAACTGGGTAAATTCAATCCGGGTACTCAAAACGGTGTGCCGCAACGTGTTTTCTTAACCATTCCCATTAAGTTCCATTTGGAAGATGGCGGAGAGTGTGGTTTGTCGAAAAAAGAAATGAAGGAAATTGAGAAAGATGCGAAGTACATCTGTGACATGATGTTCAAAATAATTGATGCTCAGCGTTCGGGTGACGAGAAAAAATATAAGAAGTTGAAGGATGAGTTTGAAAAGAAAGCCAAGTCTCTTCAAGATAATTATTTGAAGGGTAGTGAAAAGGGAAAGGAGCTCGAGAAGCTAGTGAAACCATGCCTTGAAGAAGCCATGAAAGAAGCAATGGGAAAGTAAGTTCTATTCAAAAAAAAACAGATGATTAAAAGGACTTTTCTATTTATCTCGCTGGTGCTTTTTTCCGCCTTCGGATTTGGGCAGGATACCCTTCAGGAACCGCGCATGTTCGTTCAGGAAATGCCCGCTTATCCTGCAGGTGATGAAGTTATGATACGTGAAATATTGAAATATGTAGTTTATCCCGAACAGGAGAAATTAATGAAGATTGAGGGCACTGTCAAGGTTCGGTTTGTTGTAGAGAAAGATGGAACACCATCGAATTTCGAGGTTATTCAGGGTGTGGTTGGTGCTCCGAGATTAGACGATGCAGCGCTTTTTGCGTGCAAACAATTAGGCAAATTTAATCCAGGAAAACAAGACGATATGCCTCAACGTGTTTATCGGATTATTCCAATAAAATTTTCTTTGCCTTGAAGAGTTATAGAAAATGACACATTGAAAATATTCACTTTCTCTGATCCTTGAAAGAAGGTCGTCACGAAGTGTCATCAGCTCTGCTGTCATCACTCGAAGAGTGTCATCACAACGTGTTGTGTCATCAGCTCTGCTGTCATCACAACGTGTTGTGTCATCACGACCTGTCGTGTCATCGGCTACGCCGTCTTCCAGCTTCGCTGGTAATCACAACGTGTTGTGGAGTTACTCAATAACAACCTCATCACAAAACAACCAACTCGGTTCGCCTACGGCGTCGTGCCATTCCGGACAAGGGCCGTTGTTAATTCCAATGACCTTGATGTATCGGGCCAATTGAACTTGACCTATGCCGTGGCTGAATTGATCAATAAGCTCTCCTGAAGTTTGCTCTTCAATGTTCGGATTTATTGTCGCCACTTTGTCCCATAAATTCCCGTCGAAGCTCTTGTAAATCTCCACGGCTTTCGGACGGAAGATCCACGCATTCGCGTAATGAAACCAGCGCGTGGTCACATGCTCGAATGGCTTCACATCGCCTAAGTCAATGATCACTTCCATGTTCTTGCCTTGAACCCCTTGCCAAATACCGTCTCTGAAATTCGCAGTGCCAATTCTTCCATCCACCAAGGCGTTCTCACCGCCACCCGGATAATACACACTCGGCGTATAGGCAAGCGTTACCTTTTTACCCGTCGCCATGTTCGAAGTGTACACGCGTGACTCGTAGAAAACTCCAGTGCTCCAAGGAAAGTAATACTCAAAGTTTAGCTTGGTGTAGCGTTCATTTACAATGATGGGTTTGGTGTAGGTTTGTCTGGTTTCTTCTTCGTTTTTTCTGTAGTTAACGATAATTAAACTGTTCGTACTTGTCACGGCTCGAACTTCAACCTCACCAGTAGGCAATACCTGTGAACGGAAATTCAAAGGGACGTCTGGAAATCCGTATTTAATGTTCAACTGATCCAAGCGTTCGTAGTTCTTATAAACCCGCGCAGCAAAGGCTTCGTAATCGCGTTTCATTGGTGCTGTCCACAAGACTTCACTCAACGCCAACAACCTTGGAAATACTTTGCTATCGACAAGCTCTTGCGGTGCTCTTTCGGTCCACATATTTCCTTCCGCACCGCGAATGTATTTTCCTTCTTCCGCGCTTAACTCAGCAGGCATTGGATTGAAGCTGTATACTTTTTCCATGTTAATGTTATCGAGGCCGTAGTCTAAATAACAATGCGAGGTCGGACTCATAACAACACCGTGCTTTTGCTTCGCTGCGGCAATTCCTCCTTCCATGCCTCGCCAGCTCTGAATCATAGCATCAACCGGAATTCCACCTTCCAGAATTTCATCCCATCCAATAATCTGTCTCCCTTTTGTGTTGAGGTACTTCGCCATTTCTTCAATGAGCCAAGTCTGCAACTGCGCTTCGTTTTTCAATCCGTGATCATGAATTCTCTTCTGACATTTATCGCAATGCTCCCAACGGAATTTCGGTGCTTCGTCTCCGCCAATGTGAATGTACTTACTCGGGAAAAGCGCGCAGACTTCGTCCATCACGTCTTTCAAAAACTGAACAGTGCTGTCGTTCCCTGCGCAATAAATGTCTTTGAACACGCCCCATTCCGTTTCAACCGGAATACTCTCTCCTGTGCAACTGAGCCAAGGGTAGGCGCTAATTGCAGCAACGGAATGACCGGGCATTTCTATTTCTGGAATAATGGTAACGTGCCTGGCTTGAGCATAAGCAACAATGTCTTTGATTTGCGCTTGCGTGTAATAGCCTTCGCTCACATGATTTCCGAATTTATCCATGCGGTAAGAACCAAGACGCGCAAGCTCTGGATATTTTTTTATTTCAATGCGCCAGCCTTGGTCTTCGGTTAAGTGCCAATGCAAGACATTCATTTTGTAAAACGCCAAAGCGTCTATGTACTTCTTCACGGTAGCGACATCCATGAAATGTCTTCCGCAGTCGAGCAGCATTCCGCGATGCGGATAAACAGGAGCATCTGAAATGTCCATGCTCGGAATTTCAAATGCAGCAAACGTTTCGTTTGTCTTGAAATACTTCGGTAACAATTGCTTCAAGGTCTGCATACCCCGTGAAATGCCTTCTTCCGTAGCCGATGTTAAACGGATTTCATTTTCGCGAACGGTTAAGTAGTAGGCTTCGGTATTGGAAGGAATGTTTTTCGTGAGTTGAAAAATGACTTTTTTGGGTTGACGTTTTTCCACGCCTTGGTTTGAAACTTCAATAACCAAATCGGGTTCGTTCTCCTTCAACCAGGCATTGAAAAGGTCAACTTCATTCTGGCAAATCCCAAGAGCTTCCGCTTGTTGGCCTGCTGTCCAAAGAAATCCTTTTCCGTGAACATACGCAATGCTCGTCGGCATTGGAATTAGGGTTTCAACTTGCGCAAACGTTGAAATGCCTTTCAACATAAAAACAACAAGAAGTGATTTGAAAAGAGGTTTCATAAAAGAAGTTTATCGTTCGAAATATTCATGCGCTGCAACAATTGCTTTCAGCGCGGCGGTTTCAGTTCTTAATCGGTTTGTCCCCAAGGAAAGGGCAGGAGCATCCTTCGCCAATGCAATTTCATTTTTCGAAAAGTCTCCTTCCGGTCCAATGAAAATAGATAGGCTCGCATGCTTTTCTTTCCATGTTGAAAGTTGAATCTTCGGGCCGTCTTCGCAGTGCGCAAGCAATTTCATTCCAACTGCATTTTTCCATGCATCTTGAAATTTCACATCGAAATGTAATTCGGGCAATGAATATTGAAGGCTCTGCTTCAAAGCGGAAATGGCCACACGCTCAATGCGCTCGGGTTTCATGCGAACACGTTCCGAGTGTTCGCAAACCAAAAAGGTTATGCTTCGAATACCCATTTCAACGGCCTTTTCAACCAACCATTCAATGCGATCGGCATTCTTAGTGGGTGCTACAAAAAGGTGTAAATGGGGATTCGTGTTTTCAATGGTTTCTCTCGAAAGCGTTGTCAAAGTGCAATGCTTGTCGACCTTGTCTAGAGCGGCTTCTATGCGTTCGCCTTTGCCGTTGGTGAAGGTTAATTTCTCCCCTTCATGCAGGCGCAAAACTTTAATGTGACGGCTTTCTTCTTCGTTCAATTTCCAACTGCCGTCTTGTATTTCAGATGAAAAGAATAACATTGGAGCAAGTTAAGAAGGAAGCCGACAGGAATTGCCTAATTTTGCCGAGCAAATTTATTTCTATGCCAAACATTTCATCGAAAGCGGTGGCTATGCCATCTTCTCCAATTCGCAAGCTGGTGCCATTTTCAGAGGCCGCTAAAGCTGCGGGAAAGACTGTTTATCACTTGAACATTGGTCAGCCCGACATTGAAACGCCAGAGATTGTGCGTGAGAAAATGAAGGCGCTTGACACTAAGGTTATTGAATACAGCAATTCAGATGGAATTGGTTCATACAAAAAAGGTTTAACGGGCTATTACGCTTCGAAGGAAATTACCCTAACTCCGCAACAACTCATGATCACCACAGGTGGTTCAGAGGCGTTGATTTTCACGTTCATGACGTGCATGAATCCGGGTGATGAGGTGATTATCCCAGAACCGTTTTACGCGAATTACAACGGATTTGCTGTAATGGCCGGAGTGAATGTGGTTCCTGTTACTTCATACATTGAAACAGGATTTGCACTTCCTCCGATTTCAGCATTCGAAGAGAAAATTACCCCAAAGACAAAGGCAATCGTGATTTGTAATCCAGGTAATCCAACTGGATATTTATATTCAAAGGAAGAGTTAGAGCAATTGCGCGATTTGGTCATTAAGCACGATTTATTCTTGATAGCAGATGAAGTTTATCGCGAGTTTATGTACGACGGAGCCATTCCGCATTCGGTTATGAATTTGGAAGGGTTAGACAACCACGCTATCATGATTGACAGCGTGAGCAAGCGTTACAGCATGTGCGGTGCGCGTATTGGTGCACTCGTTACCCGTAACGCAGATGTCATGGCTATGGCCATGAAGTTTGCGCAAGCAAGACTTTCCCCACCAACATTCGGACAGATTGCTTCGGAAGCTGCTTTGGATACTCCGCAAGAATACTTCGATGGAGTAGTGGCAGAGTACGTCAAGCGCAGAGATATTTTAGTGAGCGGATTGAACGCCATTCCTGGCGTTATGTGCCCAAATCCAAAGGGTGCATTTTATTGCATTGCTCGTCTTCCAATTGACAACGCAGATAAATTCTGTCAATGGATGTTGGAAGATTTTTCACACAACAATCAAACGGTCATGATGGCTCCAGCAACGGGCTTCTATGCTACAGCAGGTGCCGGAACCAATGAAGTGCGCTTGGCTTATGTGTTGAATGAAGATGCGCTTCGCAATGCGGTGGAATGTTTGAAGGAGGCATTGGAAGTTTATCCGGGTAAAACATTTTAATTATCTTTGAAAAAAAAGCACCATGAAAAAAGTATTGTTTTCTATTTTGATGCTAGCAGTTATTGCATTGACTTCCTGCACCGGTGAATCTGCTGGCGATGTGAATCAAGATCGTATCTATACCGAATACGAGCAGTTTTACAATTCGAACACAGGTGTAACCACTGTTATAGCTAGATTTCGTTTTGGTGGTGCTTTAGGCACTTTATTGGAATTGGATTCAACAGATAATGTGAAGTTTAATGGAGATGTTCTGCCTTACAATATTTTTTGGGGCGGACATGCGAAAGATTACGTTGGGAATATGGCTCCAGGAACTTTTGTCTACACCAATTTAGACGGCAACGTATTCACGAACACCGTTCCTACTTTTGAAACGATTGACTTCCCTTCGAACTTCACGGAATTGAGTCGTTCAACTGCGTATGATTTTCAATGGACCGGTACCGCTCTGAGCCAAAACCAAGAAGTAGGCGTATTTGTTGGCTCATGGGCTTGGGGTGACGATACCTGGAATTTCACAAACAGTGTTGGTGCTACCAATATGGTTTTTGGAGTTAACTCGTTATCGAATTTGCCTTTGGGAACTTCAACGGTTTATTTAGACCGCACAACAAGAAAGACGAATATTCAAGGTACTTCTAGAGGTGGTGTTATCAAGGGAAAGTTCAGAGCACCCAACAGAGTGATCAATGTGATAAACTAATTTGAAAAGAAATCATAAAGAAAAGGTGTTCATCTCTGAACACCTTTTTTGTTTTAAAGAACTCTGAAAACCGTTCTTCTGTTTTTTGCTTTTCCTTCCGGAGTGGCATTCGATTCAATGGGTTGCGTTTCGCCGTATCCTTCCGATTCTATTCGGCTAGCAACAATTCCTTTCGATTCTAAATATGTTTTTACGCTGAGCGCTCTGGCTTGAGAAAGTTTCAAGTTGGCCGCTTCATCGCCGTCGCTATCGGTGTGTCCTTCAATACGAATGCGCATGGTTTGATTTTTCACAAGAAGCTCTATCAACTTGGCCAATTCAATGTGCGATTCAGTTTCTAGATTCGAACTGTTGGTTTTGAAGAAAATGTTTTCGAGCACGATAGATGCGCCTGAATCCATTTTCTGTAATGGCGCATCTTTGCGATAAGGTCGAGATGGAGTGAAATCGCGCAGAGAGAAATTCGAAGAATAGAAGAGGTAACTGTTCGCGCTAACATTCAATGCGTAGTCGTTTCCTGCTGGAAGGCAAACCAAGAAATATCCGTCTCTGCTTTTGTTCGAAAACGTTTCAGCTACAATTTCTCCGTTGCTCAAATTCAACAATTGTAATTTTCCGTCTAACGGTGCATTCGTTTTGCTGTCGAACACAAACCCTTCCACATAACTCACATAGCGCGGTCTTACGCTTTCAGGAAGCTCGAAAGAGTAAAGATCCAATCCGCCTTTTCCACCGTCGCGGTTACTTGCCATTAGCGCTATGCCGCCTTGCGCTGTAACTTGAATGGAGTTCTCATTCGCAGCGGTGTTGATTGGATATCCCAAATTCTCAGGCTTACTCCATGATCCGTCTTGTTGCAAGCGACTTACGAAAATGTCTAGTCCGCCCATGCCCGGATGTCCGTCTGAAGAGAAGTACAAGGTCTGTCCATCTGGATGAACGAACACGCTTTCTTCTCTTCCTTTGGTGTTAATAAATCCGGGAACCTTCGCAGGTTCGCTCCATTCGCCGGCCTCGTTGATTTGACTGAAGTAAATATTCGGATCCTCCACGGCTCCGCCTTTTCCTTTCTTTCCGCGAATGAAATACAACGTTGCACCATCGGCAGTTAAGCTCGGTTGTGTTTCCCAATAACTTGAATTGATACCAACTCCAAAGTTTTCAGCAGCGGTCCATCCGTTTGCCGTGCGAAGTGAATAAAACAAATCGCAACTTCCAAGACCGGTGCGGGTTTCGCCGTATTCATATCCGGGAAGTTCGCAGGCAGTGAACACGATTGTTTGCCCGTCGGCGCTTAATGTGGGAGCACCTTCGTTGTAGAGTGTGTTGATTGATTTTACTGGAAGAGATGCGTTCCAACCTTCATTGAAGTTTTTCGTTTCAGTTCTTTCGCTCATGAAGAAGTCTTCGTGTTTGCCTTCAAACGCGCGCTTGTCGTTTAGTAAACGTGTGAACAGAAGTGTCTTCGTGTCGGCTGTGATACACGGAAAGTATTCGTCGTTTTCGGTGTTGATTTTATCTCCAAGGTTAATGGGGTTGAAGGGTACGGGATATTTGATGCTTTGCTTGGCGAAGACACAACTTTCAAGAATGAGCTGCGCACGGTAGTGCACGTTTGGGTTGGGCTTTGGCATCTTCGTGTAAGTGGTGATCGCTTGCTCGGCTTTGTCGTATTCGGCAACACTGAAATAGCATTCGCCCAACATGTAATAGCCCATGGGGAAAATTGTGGCGTTGATGGAGAGTCCTTTCTCGAGCGGAGCAATTGCTTTCTGCATTTCATTTTTTTCTGCGTAGATCTGTCCCATGAGAAAATATGCTTCAGCGAATTGATCTTCACTTTGAAGCAAGTCTTCAAGAATAACAAGCGCGAGGCTGGAGTTGTATTGTCCGTATGCCGTAATGGCTTCTTCGTATTTCGAAATGGCGCGCTTGTTTTTAATGCTGTATTCCTTGTGCGGCTGGGCCAAACACGAATTCAACATAAATAGGAAGGAGAGTGAAACAAGCGAAGTAATTATTCTATTCATAATCGTTTTGAGCGTTCTGTTCGTTGTTACGAAATTCTTTGAATTAATGGGTTAACCGCAGTTGCTTCGAATTATTTTTGAACAATGCAAATTGTTTTACTTTCCGACACACACGGTTACTTCGATGACCGATTGCAAGAACACTGCCGAAATGCCGATGAGATTTGGCATGCGGGAGACATTGGGTCGGAAGAGATAGTGACTCAATTGGAATCAATGGGGAAAGTCACTCGAATTGTCTATGGAAATATCGACGATGCACGTGTTCGTTCCATGACGAATGAAGACTTGATTTTCGAAGTAGATGGGGTGCGTGTTTTTATGACGCATATAGGTGGAAGGCCGCCGACTTATCCGGCGCGTGTTTCGAAAATAATTCAAGATGAAAAAATAGATGTGTTCATTTGTGGACACTCGCACATTTGCTTAGCAGGAAAAAATCAGAGGCAGGGAAATCTTCACCTGAATCCTGGAGCCGCTGGCACGCATGGCTTTCACAAGGTGCGCACGCTCATGCGTTTTCAAATTCAAAAAGGAAAAATTAAGAATTTGGAAGTGGTAGAACTTGGGCCACGCGCAGTTCGAATCTCAGACGAGATTTAATTTTTTATTTTGAAGACGTACACGTCTTCGTTCGGCTTCTTCATGAAATATTCTTCACGCGCCAATTTTTCGAGTTCGAAGTTTTTCGCGTTAATTGCTTGAAGTTGTTCCTTGGCGCGTTGATTTTCTTTTTCAACTTGAACAGCTTGGTCGCGTAGTTTGTGCAACTCCCAACGAGATGAGATAATGAAAGGAATATCGATGTTGTTGATGAAAAGATTGTAAAGTACAAATAGCGCTAGGGTGAGTAGGTAGCGATTTTTGAAGACGAGCAAGATCTTTTTCATAAGTCTAATTTCGTGAATTTGTTGGAATCATTCGTATTGAATTCGATATGTTTCACACAGGACGGTGTTATTTTAGCCGCCCATGAGGTATTTCAACGAGCAACTGGTAACAGATCTTGAGTTTCAAGAGATTCGCAATGTGCTGTCTTCTTTCGCGAAGCAGCCCACTGCTGCTGCTGCATTGTTGGAACTTTCTCCTTATGGAAATTTTGATTTGTGGAAATGGACCCTTGAGATCACACACGAGCTCAAGACCCTTTTGCAAAACGACATTGCCGTTCCAGCTTTGGATTTCAAGGAGTTTGGTGAAGAATTGAAATTGCTTCGTGTGAAAGATGCGGTGCTGGCGGAAGAAAGCTTCGCTAAAATTCTTCAGGGTATTCGAGTAATTGGCTTGTTGAAGAAGATTCCTGAGGAAGTGCGCTTGTCGGTTCCGTGCTTGAACGAATTGATTCAAACCTGCGAATACACCGATGAGATAGAGATTGAAATCTTGAAGATCTTCGATGCGAAGTGGCTTGTCCGCGATGAAGCCTCAAATGACCTCTCCGATATTCGTCAGGAAATTGTTTCCAAACGAAGAGAGATTTCGAAGAATTTCATGAGAGTCATGAAAGATTGTCAAGGGAAAGGATTCCTCGGAGACACCGGCGAATCGTATTTGTTAGATCGAAGAGTGTTGAGTGTGTTGAGCGTTTATAAAAGGAAGGTGCCTGGGAATGTCCTTGGGACAAGTAAGACAGGTGTTTTGACCTACATAGAACCTGCGGTGAACACGCTTTTGAATTCACAGTTGGAAATGTTGTTCGGCGATGAGCGCGCCGAGATACGCAAGATTCTTCAGCGCTTGACCAAGTATCTTTCTGGTCATGCAACTATGCTGAAGTCGGTGTTGGATACGCTCATGCGATTGGATAATATTCAGGCGCGCGTTCGCTTGGCCATTCTGATGGATGCGCAGAAGGTGCAGTTCGTTGCTGAGCCCATGGTAAAGCTGAACAAGGCTTTTCATCCGCTCTTGCTTTTGAAAAATGCAGAACGCGGAATGAAGACCATTCCGCAATCGTTGGAATTGAATGCGCAGCAGCGCATGATGGTTATTTCCGGTCCGAATGCCGGAGGGAAGAGTATTACGCTCAAGACAGTCGGACTTATTCAGCTCATTTGGGAATGTGCATTGCTCGTGCCCGCTGAAGAGTCGAGTGTGTTAAGTCGATTCGATTGCATACTCACTGACATTGGCGACAATCAAAGTATCGAGAATCAGCTTTCAACGTATTCGTATCGCTTGAAGCGCATGAAGTTTTTCTTGGATTCAGCGAATCGAAGATCATTGATCTTGTTAGATGAATTCGGAACAGGTTCTGATCCTGAATTGGGAGGTGCTTTGGCTGAAGTCTTCTTCGAAGAGTTGTATGCGAGAAAGTCATTCGGAGTAATTACCACACATTTTTCACCGATAAAAATCAAGGCTTCACAATTGCGAAATGCGGTAAACGGATGTATGCTTTTCAATACGGAAACGCTTGAGCCAACTTATATTTTGAGTGTGGGAGAACCGGGCTCTTCGTTCACCTTCGAGGTGGCGAAGATGAATGGAATTCCAGAAGATTTGTTGGATCGTGCGAAGAAGAAATTGAGTAAGCAGAAAATTGAAATGGACAGTTTGCTTTCGGATTTACAACGTCAGAAATCAGAGTTGGAGCAGGGGATAGCAGCAGCAAGAAAGCAAGAGGCGAGTGCAAGAAAAGAGGAGCAGTCTTTTCAATCTAAATTGGAAAAACTTCAAGATAAATTAGACAAGCAGCATGTCACTTCCGAAAGAAATAACAAGTACATTATTTTAGGAAAGAAGGCCGATCAGTTGGTAGAAAAATTCAATCTTCGCGCGAAGAACAAAGATGTTTTGGAAGAGTTGAAGAAGTTTGTCGCAGTTGAAAAAACAGAGCGCGAAGAATCTCGAAAGAAGAAGAAAGTCCTAACCGAATCCAAAGCGAAAAAAGCGACCAAAGAAAAGGTAATTCAAGATCGAAAGAAGATGATTTCTGGTGCAACCGTTCGTCTAGAAAAAACGCAACAAGTCGGTGAGATCTTGGAAGTAATAGGCGAAACTGCAACAGTTGCCTTTGGTGTGTTTAAGACGAAAGTTGAGTTAGGAAAACTGCTCTTGATTCGTTAGTTCTTCGGCGTAAGATTCAATGCCTTCCCAAGCTCAATCATGTGAGCGAACGCTTCCTCGAAATTGTTCTGAATTTTACCGTCGAGAATCGCGTCTTTAATCGCATTTTTAATTTCACCTACTTCTTTACATGGCTGCAAATTGAATGTTTCCATTACCAATTCACCACTCACTGGAGGTTGGAAATTTCGAATACGATCTTTCTCTTCAAGCTCTACCAATTTCAACTTAACCTTTTCGTAATTCGCTAAATAGCGTTTCACTTTCGTTTCGTTTTTTGAGGTGATATCGGCTTGACACAACAACATCAAATCATCGATGTCATCACCCGCTTCAAACAACAACCTACGAACCGCCGAATCAGAGATTTCATCTTTCGTCAATGCAATGGGGCGCAGGTGAAGGGCGACCAACTTCTGCACGTATTTCATTTGATGATCGAGCGGAAGTTTTAGGCGTTGAAATATCTTCGGAACCCAACGTGCTCCCACATCTTCATGTCCGTGAAAGGTCCATCCAATTCCTTCTTCAAAACGTTTGGTGTGAGGCTTTGCAATGTCGTGAAGCACTGCACCCCACAACAACCAGAGGTTATTCGTGTTTGCACGAAGGTTATCTACCACTTCAAGCGTGTGATAGAAATTGTCTTTGTGCGCGTTGTTGTTTCGCTTTTCTACCCCATGAAGTTTCACCATTTCAGGAAAGAATTGGTGAAGTAGTTCCGTATCGAAAAGAAGTTTCATTCCAACCGAAGGTTTCTTGGAAAGAAGAATCTTGTTGAATTCAACCATGATTCTTTCCACACTCACGATTTCCAGTCGAGCTGCATTTTCTTTAATGGCCTCCAAACTTTTTTCTTCAATGGTGAAGTTCAACTGCGAGGCGAATCGCACAGCGCGCATCATGCGCAAAGGATCGTCGCTGTAAGTAATAGCAGGTTCGAGCGGGGTGCGAAGAATTTTATTTTCAAGATCGAGTAATCCGTTGAACGGATCAACCAACTCTCCGAAGGAATCTTCCTGAAGAGAGAGTGCCATGGCATTAACGGTGAAGTCTCTGCGCATTTGGTCGTCTTCCAAACTTCCTTTTTCCACATCAGGTTTTCTGCTGGTGGCGCGGTACGATTCTTTTCGAGCCGAAACGAATTCGACTTCGCTTCCTTTGTAGACGAAATGGGCCGTTCCGAAATTCGCGAAGATTGAAACACGTTTTACGTTAAGTAATTTGGCTGTTCGATTAGCTAACGCAGGACCATCGCCACTGGTAACAATGTCAATGTCTTTGTTTAATCGCTTTAGCATAAGGTCACGCACATAACCGCCAATGACGAATGCCTCGGCATTTTGTTCAACGGCCGCTTGTTGCACGGCTCGAAAGACGGTTTTTTGTAGATGACGGCTAAAGTTCATTTGCGGCGCAAAGGTACTTTTCAAAACTAGGAATCAGAAATATTTGTTTTGGAGGTTAAAAACGAGTGGAAAAGCAACTTCTTGAAGCCTATTTCAGTCTTATATTGCGTACGCTAAACCTTAGTAAAATGAAAAAAGTCCTAACCTTATTCTTGTTTGTTTTTTTTTGCGGCGCCTGTGTTTATGCACAGAATGCCCAAGTTACTTTTGGATCAACTACAAATTTCTCAATTGTTGAAGATGGATTTCATCCAGTGAAATTCCAGTTGACTGAAGGGTCCAATGCAAACGTAGAAGGGCTATTGCAATATGTTCAGAAAAATCCAAAATACTTCAAGGTGCAAGTTGATGGAAATGAACTGACTTTAAATTTTGTTGAGGGTGTGCACTGGGGTGTTTGGATGAAAGTCTTCGGAGCCATGGAGGTTTCGCAGATAGAGATTCGCGAGGCCAATCAAAATCTGGTTGTAGCACCAATGGATTTCCTCCGTTATTTTCATTTGATTAATCAATAATCTTTTCAAAGCATTCTTCATGAGAGCACTTTATCTGTTCATGTTTTTGACATTGCTATCTGCTGCTAGTCAAGCACAAATCTTTTCTTGTCCAACTTGCGCAGGTTCGGCAGCAACGAGTTATACCAATGATCAGCCTAACGATTCCATATTTTTCGTTTGCGATGGGAATACGGCAGATTTAATTGCGACATCACCAGTAAGTGTGGTTGGCCTTTACAACTACACTTGGCAGTACTTTAATCCGTTCACTGGTACATGGGACTTTTTCTTTACGGCACCTTTGGTATTGAGTCCGCAAAGTTTATCGGGTGTCGGTCCGGGTGGATACCGCGTTGTGATTACAGATGCGTTCGATACATTCATGGGAGCTGATGTGGCTTGGGTTTCTTCGGTGACGGAAGCAACTACTGTTGATGTAGCGGCTATACCCGGAGGCTGCGGTGGCACTTTGAATTTAAGTGCATTGGTGAATCCTGGTTCTGCTACTCCATATTACAACTCTCCTGCGGATTTATCATCACCGGTAATTGTTGGACCTTCAACGAACATTAATATTTGCATTATGGGGAATCACACGTTCAATAGTGATATGACTTTTGCTTTGATAGGCCCAGCTTCATGTGGAAGTCCAATTGTTGTTTTGAGTCCTTACAGTAGCTCAATGGGACAAGCTGTCAATTGTAATGGTGCAGACAATTTTTCGAATCTTTGTTTCACTAATCAAAGCACGAATTCATTCAATATTTGTGCAGCAGGCGGGAATATGACCGGAAGTTTTGGTGCTTACGGTCTGGGTGCTGGAACGCCAATAAACTGGTCTGCCCTGAATGGTTGCGATGCCACTCAAGGTCCATGGACTCTGAGCGTTCAGGATTGTTATTCAACAGATGCAGGAACAATTTTGCCTTCAACCTCTTTAACTATAACAGGTGCAAATGGATTGGGCGCACCTACGACTGTTACGTTCTCACCTGCAGCTGCAACGCCAATTGCAGACGGTGTTTGCGCGCAGTTGGGTGGTTTCAATGCTGGGTGCTGCTCAACAACGAATATTCCTTTGAACTTACCAGCGGCCTCCACAACCGCGCTTCCAATGAATTTGAACTATACATGGACAGCTAATCCTGCTGGTCCAGTAATCACTGTTGCTTCCGGAGTTGTTCCGGCTTCAGGTATTATCACGGCAACTGTTCCCGCTCCTACACAAGATACCCAATTTACATTGACACTCTCGGGCATGCAAGCGTATGCCGAATGTGGAGGTTCTTCGAGCGACACCGAACTATACGACAATCAAGCGAGCACACCTGTAACCGTTACAAACCCAGGTCCGTTGTGCGTAACAGCAAGTCCAGTTACTTTAACGCCTTCTATTGCCGGAGGAACCTGGACGGGCACGGGAGTGAATGCTGCAACAGGAGTTTTTAATCCGACAACGGCGGGAGTAGGATCTTGGACCGTGAATTATTCAACAGGTGGAGCTTGTCCAAATACAGGTTCAACAACCATTCAAGTGCAAGCTGCATCTGCTTCAGTTATTACAGCTCCAACCACCCTGTGTTCAAATGCTATGCCTGTTACGTTGACTGCAAATAGCGCAGGAGGTACTTGGAGCGGAACGGGAGTTAGCGCGTCAGGACTATTCACCCCTTCAGGAGCCGTGGGGACTCAAACTATAACTTATACCCCAGCTTCAGGACAATGTTATTCGGCTGGAACAGCCACTATTCAAGTGATTCAAACACCAACGGTATCTGTTACAGACGTTGGTCCTGTTTGTTTGAATAGCCCTCCATTTACACTTACTTGCAGCACGGGAAGTGCATTTTGGAGTGGACCAGGAGTTAGCCCCTCAGGAATGTTTAACCCGAGTATCGCGGGTCCAGGTGTTGTCTCTATTACATGCACTGCCGGCGGTCAATGTCCAGCAAGCGATAATACACTCCTTACTGTTGTGGCTCCAGTAACTCCAGTTATTACAGCTCCAACGCAAATTTGTGTTTCATCCAGTCCAGAAATACTTACTGCTGATTTGGCGGGTGGAAGTTGGTCAGGCCCAGGTGTTTCGCCTTCGGGTAATTTCAATCCGAGTATTGCAGGAGTGGGTGGTCCGTACACCATCACCTATACCTTGAACGACGTTTGTTCGTCAGCGTCATCCGCTCCAATCACAGTTATTGATCAGCCAATTGTCACCATTGCAGATTTACCTGGACCATTGTGCTCGAACGGTACTTCGGTTAATCTTACGGCATCATTGCCAGGAGGTTCTTGGTCGGGCGTTGGAGTGAATACGGTAACGGGTGTGTTCTCTCCATCTTCAGCGACCAATGGTCCGAACACGATTATATATACAATAGGTGGAGTTTGTCCATCAACAGACAACACGCTGATTAACGTAGTGGCCGCACCTTCCGTGAGCATCACTCCAAACACTCCGTTTTGTTTGAACTCTCTGAATACCACTTTAACCGCGAATCAAACAGGTGGAACGTGGTCAGGAATTGGAATCATAGACCCATTAACCGGTTCATTCTCTCCGAGTATTGCGGGTGTTGGACCAACTGCGATTACCTACACCTTTACTTCTGCGCCCTGCACCGGTACTGCAACAAGTAATGTGATTGTTAATCCGCTTCCTGTTGTTTCAGCTGGAAATGATGCTGTAATTTGTTCAGGTGCTTCAACCGCATTGCAAGCAACGGGTGCTTCAACATATCAGTGGAGTATCAATGGAGGCGCTGCTGTTGGATTGAACAATCCGAATATTTCGAACCCTTCTGCATCGCCAATAACAACAACGACCTATAGTGTTTTAGGTGTCGATGCAAACGGATGTACCAATGTAGATCAAGTGCAAGTTTCTGTGAATGCCTTACCAACAGTTAATGCTGGAGCAAACGCTTCTATTTGTCCGGGCATACCAACAACCCTTGGGGCCACCGGCGCTTCAACCTACGCTTGGTCTCCTTCAACTGGATTAACCGGTGGGAATACGGCAACACCATCAGCGAATCCAGCTTCAACACAAACGTATACCGTTACCGGAACAGATGCGAATGGATGTCAGAATACCGATCAAGTGACGGTTACAGTTTTCCCACAGCCTAATGTAATTGCGGATGCTACTTCTCCAATTATCGAATGTCAAACAGCTCAATTAACCGCCGGTGGGCTGGTTTCTTACAACTGGGTAAATACGGCAGGTCCAGATGCTACCATTGCATTACCAAATTCCGCAAACACTGATGTTGCACCTTTAGCGAATGCGACTTATACGGTTTCTGGATTAGATGCAAACGGTTGTGCAGGAAGTGCAACAATTTCAGTTGTGGTTAATCCGATTACAGTTTCAATTGTCAACTCAACATCTGTGAACCCGTCAACATTCTCTTTCGACATAACATCGAATGCAACGAATTTCGATTGGGATTTTTATACCGATGGAACAACGGATGTTTCCACCTCAGCAACAACCATTCAAAATTCATATTCCACCGGTCCAACTCCGCCGCTTGATTATGTCATTACGACGGTTACTGCTTCAATAGGAAACTGCGAAGCGCAAGACACCATTCATGTTTTCATTGATAACACCTTGCTGGAATGGCCAAACATTGTCATTGCAGATGGAGATGGAATAAACGATGTGCTGAGCTTCTTATCTCAAGACCCAGCTCTTCAGCCAAACTGGCAATCGATTACTACAGTTCCTACCGTTACTGATTTCAAGGTTGAAATTTTCAATCGTTGGGGAAAGAAGGTGGGTGAAGTGAATGACCCAACGGGTTCATGGGATCCGAAAGAATTTGGACCGGGAGTATACTTCTACGTAGTTTCTTACTCGAAGAGATCTACAGGAATGAATGCTGAAGAAGTGAAAGTGGAAAGAGCGCTGCAAGTCTTTGTGAAGTAATTCGGAAGAATTACTTCGCCGAAGCACGCTTTAACTTGTCGTTGATTGCGCGACCTAAACTTTCATTCGGAAGGAACTCCGTTAGAATAACATCAATGTCTAACTGATCGAGTTCCCGCAAGAAGGCGAATAGGTTGGATGCGGCTTCTGTGAAACTTCCAGATTTACTCAAGATGCGTTGTGCCTCAATTTGATAATCCTCTTTAAAGCTGAGTACTCCTATTTTTTGAGAAGCGAAGGAATGCATGAGCTCTCGAATGTTTCCAATATATACTGGTTTGCGCGGAGCGTAATGACTCGTGAGCATTCCAGGTGCAGCAGGAGAACTCGATGAATGTTGCTGAATGCGAATGTTTGAACTGTAACGTTGAAGATCTTCCACTGAGATTCCCCCCAAACGAAGTATTTCAATTTCGTTATGTTGAACCCGCAAGACAGTCGATTCAATTCCCACAGAACAATTTCCACCATTAAGTATGTACGGAATTTTTTCGCCCAATTGGTCTGAGACATGCTGAGCACTCGTAGGGCTAATGTATCCGAAAGGATTCGCACTAGGCGCTGCAAGCGGAAAGGGAAGACTTCTTAAAAGTTCTAGCGTAACAGGATGATTCGGAATTCGAATTCCAACTTCTTTCAATCCGGAAGTTGTTAAATCGGGAATGCATGTTTTTTTTGGAAGAAGTACCGTTAGTGCCCCCGGCCAAAAGTGCTCCATTAGATTGAAGGCCAATTCAGGAATTTCTTCCACATAATTTGAAACTTCTGAAACTTCTGAAACGTGAACAATTAATGGGTCGAAATGGGGACGGTTTTTCGCTTCGAAAATTTTTGAGACTGCAATTTCACTCAAGGCATTTCCAGCCAATCCGTATACCGTTTCCGTAGGAATAGCAACCACTTCGTTTCGAAGAAGAAGGTCTCGCGCTTTTTCTATTTCCGTTCCAATCATGATTTGCAAAAGTAGTCAATTCAATTTTCTACTATATTTGCACTCGATGGCAAAGAAAATTACCTTGATCAATGGCGGACTGCTGAATATGATCATTCAAAGGTTGTGTCGTCAATTAATCGAAAATCACAAAGACTTTTCTTCAACAGTACTCATCGGGCTTCAACCGCGCGGTGTGTTTTTTACGGAGCGCATTGTGGAAGAATTAGCGAAGTCTGGACACCAAGTGAAGTGGGGAATTGTAGACCCAACTTTTTATCGCGACGATTTTCGTATTCACGACAAACCGCTACTAGCGAAGTCTACAGACATGAAGCACAGTGTTGAAGGAATGAATGTGGTACTTATAGACGACGTCTTATATACTGGCCGAACTATTCGCGCGGGTATGGAAGGTCTTATGGAATACGGAAGACCGAAGTCGGTAGAATTGTTGGTTCTTATCGACCGGAAGAAAGGAAGAGAAGTTCCAATAGAAGCGACATATGTTGGGAAGGAAGTGGAGAGTTTCGATAATCAACGCGTAAGAGTCATGTGGAAGAGTGAAGGAGAAAAGGAAGATCATGTAATTTTTTTGAACGACTAAAATGAAGCTGAGCACCAAACACCTCATTGCCATTGAGCCGCTGAAAAAAGCGGACATTGACTTGATTTTTTCGCAAGCAGACGAGTTCAAAGAAGTCTTGAATAGACCCATTAAGAAGGTTCCTTCATTAAGAGATATTACAGTAGCCAATTTGTTTTTTGAAAATTCAACGCGCACGCGCTTGAGTTTTGAGTTGGCCGAGAAAAGATTGGGTGCCGATGTCGTGAATTTTTCTGCATCAACTTCTTCGGTGAAGAAAGGTGAAACACTCATTGATACCGTGAACAACATCTTGGCTATGAAAGTAGACATGGTGGTTATGCGTCACGCATCGCCTGGAGCATGTCAGTTTCTAGCTGAGAGAACCAACACTGTTGTTGTAAACGCGGGTGATGGGACGCATGAACATCCAACACAGGGATTACTCGATGCGTTTTCAATCAGAGAAAAATTTGGAGAGGTCAAAGGGAAAAAGGTGGTTATTGTAGGAGACATAACACACAGTCGTGTTGCACTCAGTAATATCTATTGCCTTCAGAAGTTGGGTGCGGAGGTTATGGTTTGTGGACCAACAACGTTAATCCCGAAGCACATTGAATCACTAGGAGTGAAGGTTGAACACAATCTTCAACGCGCATTAGAATGGTGCGATGTGGCGAACATGTTGCGTATTCAGTTGGAAAGACAAGATGCTGGAATCCCATATTTCCCGAGTCTTCGCGAATACACAGAATTATTCGGACTTACGCAAGATCGATTAAATGCTTTGGGTAAAGAAATCGTAATCATGCACCCTGGACCAATTAATCGCGGAGTAGAAATTTCTAGCGAAGTTGCAGATGGCAACAATAGCATTATCCTCAATCAAGTTGAAAATGGTGTAGCCGTAAGAATGGCAACGATCTTTCTTCTAGCGCAAGGGATTAAAAGAGTAAGTTAATTCTTCCATGTCTTTTTTTTGTTTTTCTTTCTAGAAATTAACTAAATTTGGGCAAAACGAATTTTATGAATTTTGTTTCAGATCAAAAAGAAAAGTTAGTTTACATCACCTCGAATGTCGAGAAGTTGGATGCTATTTATGCTCCTGAGCTCAAGTCCGAGTTGGTGCTTCAAAATAGAAACACACAACGAAACATCATTGTTGATCTTTCTGCTACGAAGTATATCGACTCTTCTGGATTATCTGCACTGCTTGTAGGACAGCGTTTGTGTCGCGATGCCAATGGGACATTCGTCGTTTGCGGCCTCCAAGAAACAGTTAAAAAATTAATTTCCATCTCTCAGTTGGACTCTGTGTTTAAAATCACTCCAACATTAAGCGAGGCCATTGATTTGGTTTACATGGAAGAAGTTGAACGTGAAATCTAAACCCTATATGAATAAACAACTATTTTCTGTATTAGCTTTTGTAGCACTTTCTTTGTCTGCTGCTGCACAATGTAACTCAAACGACTACGATTGGGCTGGACAAACCTTTGGCGTAAGTCCAAACCCAACCTTAGGAGAAAACTTTGCTCCAGGTCTTCAAGGTCAGCCTTATGCTGATGTTCTTTATGTAAGAACTCCAACAACTGCTGCCGACATTGACCCATCATACCCTGCATTGATCTCTATCAATAGCATTCACTTGGATGCTGTGTTTTATGGAATCGTTTCAGATGTAGACACAACTTGGGCGGACTTGTCTGGTTTGGGTCTTTCTATTTCTTGTAACAACAACGGTGAGTATGCAGATCCTTGCATGTTCGGTGCTGGTGCAGGTTACTGCGGAGACATTACAGGAACTCCAAATGCAACAGGTATTTTCCCAGTTAAGATTGTAGTTACTGCAAACTTACTTTTGTTAGGCGATGTTCCTTATGAGTTCACGGGTTACACCCTTGATTTCTCTGGAAACAGTGTAACTGAAGGTGTTTCTTTCAACGACGTAGTTAAAGTTTCTCCAAACCCGGCAAACGAATTCACTTTAGTGACTTTCCCAATGGGTGCTAACGAGCAAGCTGAAGTTTCTGTATACAACACCATGGGTCAATTGGTTTTCTCTGAAAAGACAATGACTACGCCAGGTGCTAACACTTATCGTTTGAACACTTCGAACCTTCCATTAGGAAACTACGTGGCTCGTCTTGTTTCAGGAAAGAATGTTGCAGAGAAGTTGATTCAAGTTCAACACTAATCGAAATTATTCACGACCTTTGAAGCCGTCTCGTCTTGCACGAGGCGGTTTTCTTTTTTATGCTGTTTCAAGTTACCATACTCGGATGTGGCGCCGCAACGCCAACCTCGCGCCACAAGCCTACGGCGCAGGTGGTGAATATTCACGACAAATATTTTTTAATCGACTGCGGTGAAGGAACACAAATGCAATTGCGGAAGTATAAAGTGAAAATGCAACGCATTCAAGCCATCTTCATTTCACATCTTCATGGCGATCACTTCTTCGGCCTAATCGGACTGCTGAGCACCTATAATTTATTGGGAAGAAAAACTCCTTTAACCATCTATGGTCCCCCCGGTTTGGAAGAAGTCATTCGTCTTCAATTCAAAGTTTCGGAATCTTATTTCGAATATGAATTGAATTTTATTGAAACACAGGACAAAGAGAAACAGCTCATTTTTGAAGACGATACGGTTCGAGTTTATTCATTTCCGTTGAAACACCGTGTGCCGTGCACCGGATTTGTATTCGAGGAAAAAGAACGTAAGTTAAACGTTGAGAAGTGGGCCATTATTGAATTCAAACTTCAGCCTTCGGAAATATTGTTGTTGAAGAAGGGAATTGATGTTGAACGAGAGAAAGAGGTCATTCCATTCGGAAAAGTAACGAGTCCCTCTATTCCTGTTCGTCGATATTCCTATTGTTCAGACACGGCCTACGACGAACGCATTGTTCCGAACATTCTGAATTCAGATTTGGTTTATCATGAAACCACTTTCTTAGCAGAAGATGCAGAACGCGCCAAAAAGACCTTTCATTCTACGACCATTCAAGCCGCCACGATAGCGGAAATGGCGGGCGCCAAGAAATTGGTCGTTGGACATTACAGCAGTCGCTACAGCGACGATGAGCTTTTTAAAACAGAGGCCATGACTGTATTTCCGAATACAGACATTGCAAACGAAGGCGTTGTTTTCGATCTGTAAAAATCTTTTCTGCGAGTGAGTGTATTTGGTACACTTTCTATATCTTGCAGGTATGAATAAGCAACGATTAAGTTTTTGGCAAATCTGGAACATGAGCTTTGGCTTCATGGGAATTCAGTTTGGATGGGCGCTTCAAATGGCGAACATGAGCTCTATTTATGAGTTTCTTGGTGCGAAGTCAGGTGAGATTCCATTGCTTTGGTTAGCTGCTCCCTTAACAGGTTTCATTGTTCAGCCTATTATTGGCTACTTGAGCGATCGCACGTGGCATCCAACATTTGGAAGAAGAAGACCTTATTTCATGATAGGAGCAATCCTAAGTTCGATTGCTCTGGTGCTTATGCCGAATTGCAGTGAATTGTGGATGGCAGCCGGGTTGTTGTGGATTCTAGATTCATCCATTAACATTTCAATGGAACCGTTTCGCGCTTTCGTTGCAGACAATCTTCCGGAAGAACAAAGAACTTTTGGCTTCAGTATGCAATCACTTTTTATTGGATTAGGATCTGTTGTTGCAAGTGCGCTACCATGGATTTTTACCAATTGGGTTGGAATGAAAGACGAAGCCGGTCACGTGGGTATTCCTTCGAATGTGAAATGGAGTTTTTACATTGGAGCTTGCGCGTTTTTCCTTTTTGTTCTCTATACAGTAATCACTTCAAAAGAATATCCGCCAGCAGAGGATAAGTCAAATGATAAACTTCTCGAAAAGAAGAAAGTTGGAATTCTTCAAGGATTGAATGAGATAATTGAAGCCATTGTGAATATGCCGAAACGCATGAAGCAACTGGCTTTGGTGCAATTCCTGACTTGGCCTGGATTGTTTTTAATGTGGTTTTATTACACTCCTGCTGTGGGTGCCGATATTTTTGGAGGAAGTGCCTCGGATACTTCTGATCCAGCCTTAAGAACATTGTATCAGCAAGGAACTGAGTTGGCTGGTTTGACTTATTCCTTCCAAAACTTGATTACGTTTTTGTTTGCCATGTTACTTCCAGTATTGGCTAAACCGTTAGGACAAAAATTCACACATCAGTTGTGTCTTACTGTTGGAGGTCTCGGTCTTATTTCACTTTCCTTTATTCATGGGGCTCAAAACCAAATTTTCTTATTCGGGGTAATGGGTGCAGTGGGTATTGCATGGGCAAGCATTCTCTCAATGCCATACGCGATGTTGGCAGATTGTCTTCCTGAAAATAAAATTGGAGTTTACATGGGGATTTTTAATTTCTTCATTGTACTTCCTGAAATTATTGCCGCTTTGTCTTTCGGATGGGTTATGGATACTTTTTTGGATAACAACAGGGTATTAGCTGTTTCAATAGGCGGAGGTTTGTTGATTTTAGCAGGAATTTTAACCATGCGCATTAGCGAGACCAAGAACTCTTAGAACTATCTTTGAATTTCTAATTCGAAACGATAGTGGAGCTTGTATCAACTTTTCTTCCTACACAATACGGCGACTTTGAAATTAAGGCGTTCGATAGCGGCAATGCCGAACTTCCGAACTTAGCTTTGGTTCATCCAGCGTGTAATTTATCTGAACCTGTTGTCGTTCGAATTCATTCGGAATGCATGACAGGAGATGTTTTCGGTTCGCGTAAATGCGATTGCGGAGATCAACTGCACGCGGCGCTTAAACAATGCGGAGAAGAAAAGGGTGTTTTAATTTATTTACGTCAGGAAGGAAGAGGCATTGGTTTAGTAAACAAACTCAAGGCTTATCAACTTCAAGAAAAGGGAATGGATACCATTGAAGCGAACGAAGCGTTGGGCTTCGATGCAGATTTGCGTTCGTTCGATCAAGCGGTAGAAATACTTTTGGAATTGGGAGTTCAACGCGTGAAGTTGCTAACGAATAATCCATTAAAGATGGAAGCACTCGAAGGCATAGGTTTTGTTAGCGTTGAACGTGTTCCCCTGCACGGCGAAGAATTCGATTCAAATAAAAATTATTTGAATACGAAGCGCGAGAAAATGGGACATCAAATTTGATTCTTTCAACATGAATAAAAGCTTATTCATACTCATCGTAATCTTGTGCTCATTCAGATTTGTGAATGCACAGAATTGCGAATACACTCCTTCGAAGAATATTCAGAAGTTGCTAGAGAAAGCGGCAGATGGAAAGAAGTACACAAGCGATGAACGCATTGTATTTCTTGAACAAGCCTTAGAGCAAGACGCGGAATGTCTACCGTGTATGCTGCAATTGGGTGAAATGAAATTCCTTCGTGCGAAAAGACAAGGTTCCGGTTTTGAAGAAACCATTCGTTTGTACGAAGAACTAAAAGCGAAATGCGAAGAGTATCATTCGGAAATGTACTACTTCCTTGGTGCTATGCATTACGCGAATCAAGAGTACGACGAAGCCACAGAGAGCTTCGAAAAATTCTTACGTTTTCCAGACAGTGATCCTTCGAAATTCAATTCAAACTACGACAAGAAATACAAGGAAGTGGAAGAGGCTTTAATCTCTGTGAAAGCCTACAACAAAATCTTCAACGGAAACAAAGGCTATGTCTTCAAGCCGAAAAAGGTAACAGGTGTTTCAACGCCAAGCGATGAATACCTTCCCATGATCTCGCCCGATGGTGAAATCTTATTCTTTACGCGATTGCTTATTAAACAAGCGAAAGGTGATTTCACAAGCAAGGAAGTTGAGGAATTCACATGGAGCAAGCGCGTTGATATCAATGCGCAATTCGACAACGGATTGGCGCTTCCTCCACCTTTCAACAAAGGTGGTTCATACGGTGGAGCAACGCTTTCAATCGATAACAAAGTACTCATCATAGCGAAGTCTAATCCGAATGCGAAAAATGCAAACAATATCGATTTGTTTTCAACCCGATTCGAACGCATTACCAAAGATGACGGAAGCATTGGTTATGTATGGAGTGATTGGGTGAGTTTGGGTGAAGGGGTGAATACACCTGACGGCTGGGAAGCGCAGCCTTCATTGAGTGGTGACGGACAAACACTCATCTTCGCGGCGGTTCGTCCAGAGTGCACAAAAGACAATTCAGGAAATTTCAGTCATGACTTATTTATGTCTCGAAAACAATCCGACGGCACATGGGGCAAGTGCACCCCACTTCCAGCTTCGATCAATACAAAGGGACAAGAGAAAGCACCTTTCATTCACAGCGATAGTCATACGATTTATTTTTCAAGCGATGGACATTTGGGTGTAGGAGGAATGGATTTCTTTTACGCGAAAATGAACGACGATGGAACCTTCAGCGAAGTTGAAAACATTGGTGCTCCGATTAATGATGAGAATGATCAGATTGGAATTATTGTAAGCTGCGACGGTGAATTGGCGTACTTCGGAGCCGATCGATATTTGGGAGAGAAGAGCTACGATATTTTTCAATTCAATATGCCGGAAAAGGCGAAGCCCGAGCGCGTGGCAATTATAAAAGGGGAAGTGAAAGGCGACGATGGAACGCCTGCACAGAACGCTTCTGTAACTATTCAATACGCCCAATCTGGAAGTGAAGAACAAGTGAAAGTGAACAACGACGATGGTTCATATGCGGCTATTGTTCGTACGAACAAGAAAGAAGATGTGGTGTTGAAAGTGGAAGGGGAAAACATTGCGTTCAATGCGCATGTCATTTCGAAAAAAGAAAACAGCGATCCTGCTGCAATCTTAAAGTTGAATTTAGAAACCTCTGTTGTTGCCGAGAACAAACCGTTTGTCATTAACGACATTTTTTATTCAACCAGTTCAACTTCCATTAACGAAGAATCGAAATTGATTTTAATTCAGTTCGCAGATTACTTGAAGGAACATCCGACATGGATCATTGAGATCCGTGGACACACCGATAACATTGGCGACGATAAATCGAACGAAGCGCTTTCGCTTGGAAGAGCGAATCAAGTGAAAGATTTTTTAGTTTTGAGGGGAGTGAAGGTGGAGCAGCTTTCAGCAAAGGGCTTCGGAGAGTCGAAACCTGTTGCTTCTAACGACACTGAATCGGGAAGAGCGAAAAACAGAAGAACAGAATTTGTAATTAAAAAACTCTAGCATGCGAATAGACATTCTTACCATTCTACCTCGTTTGCTCGACGGGCCTTTTGCAGATTCGATCTTGAATCGCGCGCAGAAGAACGGTCTGTGTGAAATTCACATTCACAACATTCGCGATTATTCAACAGATAAGCACAAGAGTGTCGACGACTATCAGTTTGGCGGTGGAGCGGGAATGGTGATGCTTATTCAACCCATTGCAGATTGTATTGATAAGTTGAAGGCCGAGCGCGAATACGACGAGATTATTTATTTGACTCCGGATGGAGATAGACTGAATCAAAGTATGTGCAATACCTTTTCGTTGGGAAAGAATTTGCTCATGATATGCGGACATTACAAGGGTATAGATCAACGTTTGCGCGATCACTATGTGACACGCGAAATTTCAATTGGAGATTATGTTTTAAGTGGAGGGGAATTGGCGGCTGCTGTTTTGGTAGATGCGATTGTACGATTAATCCCCGGTGTGATGAACGATGAGACAAGTGCATTGACCGATTCATTTCAAGATAATTTATTAGCGCCTCCTGTATATACGCGTCCTGCAGAATACAACGGATGGAAAGTTCCAGATGTTTTGACTTCTGGAAATTTCAAAGCTATTGAAGACTGGCGTATGCAGCAAGCGTTTGAGAAAACGAAAACAAGAAGACCCGACTTGTTATGAGCACGCCACTTGCGGAAAGAATGCGTCCGAAGACATTCGATGAATACGTAGGGCAATCGCATTTGATTGGCAAGGGCGCCGTGTTGCGCAGCATTATTGAAAGCGGACATATTCCAAGCATGATCTTCTGGGGTCCTCCGGGTGTTGGGAAAACAACGTTGGCAAACATCATTGCGCAAACGCAACAACGTCCGTTCTTTTCGCTCACTGCCATCAATAGCGGAGTGAAAGAAATTCGTGAAGTGTTAGATCAAGCGGGGAAGGGCGGACTGTTTCAGAAGAGTGCAATTTTATTCATCGACGAGATTCATCGCTTTTCAAAGAGTCAGCAAGATTCGTTACTTGGTGCGGTTGAAAAGGGAGTTGTAACGCTTATTGGCGCGACAACAGAAAACCCTTCCTTCGAAGTGAACGGTGCCTTGTTGTCGCGCTCGCAGGTATACACCCTGAACGCGCTCACCAAAGATGAACTGAATCAACTTCTGGAAGATGTCATTGTTCGCGATGAAGCGCTTCGCGCAAAGAATATTCAATTGGAAGAAACGCAATCGTTGTTGAAATACAGCGGCGGGGATGCTCGCCGATTGCTGAATGTGTTGGAGTTGGTTGTTGAATCCATTTCAGAGACGCCTTGCGTCATTAAAAACGCTGCGGTAGAGAACGTCATTCAAACGAATGCTGCACGTTACGACAAGACCGGTGAAATGCATTACGATGTCATCTCAGCGTTTATTAAAAGCGTTCGCGGAAGTCATGCGCAAGCAGCGACGTATTATTTAGCGCGCATGATTAAAGGCGGGGAGGACCCGCTTTTCATAGCGCGAAGATTGGTCATATTGGCTTCAGAAGACATTGGATTAGCGAATCCGAATGCGCTATTGATTGCGGAAGCAACCTTTCGCGCTGTTCAAAATATAGGCTGGCCTGAAGCACGCATTCCGCTAAGTATGTGCACGGTGTATTTGGCAACCAGCGCTAAAAGTAATTCAGTCTACACCGCGATTGATGCGGCTTTGGCGTTGGTGGAACAAACAGGTGATCTACCTGTACCCATGCATCTTCGCAACGCTCCAACGAAATTAATGAAGGAGTTGGGGTACGGAAAGAACTACGAATACGCACATGCGCACGAAGGGAATTTTGTTCGTCAAGAATTTCTTCCACAAGAAATTGCATCGTCAGAATTCTACACACCAGGCAACAATCCGAAAGAAGCCGCCATTCTAAAATGGCTTCAAGAACGCTGGGGGACGAATGAATAATAACACAACACGAAACTTTGGACTCGATTTGTTTCGAGCGTTGGCCATTCTGTTGGTTGTGTTGTCTCACGGAAAATTTTTATTGAATGGAACCGTCTTAGAGAATTTTCCTTTCGTGAAAATGTTAGACGGCGTTGATTTGTTTTTTGTGTTAAGCGGATTTTTAATTGGAGGGATTTTATTAAAGTCTTCCTCTGAAGGGTTGAATTGGCGGGGTGTTGCGCATTTCTGGAAGAGAAGATGGTTGCGAACGTTGCCGAATTATTATTTGATCTTGTTGTTGAATTTCATTTTCATTTCGTGTGGAATTATTTCCGGAGACTTAACTGTTTTCGGTTGGAAGTTTATCGTCTTCCTTCAAAATTTCACAAAGCCACTCATTGGATTTTTCTGGGAATCGTGGAGTTTGGCAGTGGAGGAGTGGTTCTACATTTTCACTCCAGTTATGCTTTGGGGACTGCTGAAAGTGTTTCGATTGAAATGGGCTTATCTCGTCGCAACACTTGTAATGATTGCTGTACCCTTGATCTATCGCGCTTATTCATTTGATCCGAAGCTCGACGATTTTTGGTTCGATGTGCAGGTTCGAAAGATTGTCGTGTTCCGACTCGATGCTATTGCCTTCGGATTGTTGCTCGCTTGGATTTATTCTTTCTATAAGAATCTTTGGGACAAATGGAAAAACGTAGCGCTTGTTTGTGGATTAGTCATTGTTTTATTCTTGTTGAATAACAGTGCATCGAATGCCACGTTTTATCGTCAAGTGTTTTACTTCAGCATAACACCTCTCGCTATATCACTGATTCTTCCTTGGTTTGAAGGAGTAACTTCTTCATGGAAACGTTTGGTTGGTGCAGTGACGCACATCAGTAAGATTTCGTATTCGATGTATTTGATTAACCTTGCGTTGGTTGCTCAAGTTATCGGATTGAATTTTCCCGTTCAAGGAAACGCAGACGGCATAATGAAGTATCTCGGCTATTGGGTAATCGTGATTACGGTCTCTTCGGCGCTTTATTATTTGGTGGAAAGGCCGATTCTTCGGTGGAGGGATGACGCTGCGCGATGACGCAACGCGTTGCGATGACACGACACGTCGTGATGACACAACTAGTTGTGATGACAATCTGCGATTGATGACCACTTCGTGGATGACGGCGAATCCGATGACCGCAGAGCGGATTAACGAATGTTGTTTGCGATGTTACGTGCGATGGAAGGACCTTCGTAGATGAAGCCCGTGTATACCTGAACAAGAGCAGCACCTGCATCTATTTTTTCTTGCGCATTTTGTGAAGTGTGAATTCCTCCAACGCCAATGATTGGAAATGCGCCGTTCGATTTTGAATACAAATAACGAATCACTTCGGTTGAACGCGAACGCACGGGAGCACCGCTTAATCCGCCCATTCCAATGCTTTGAATGGTTTGTGTAGTCGTTTGCAAATGCTCTCTTGAAATGGTTGTGTTCGTTGCAATGACTCCCGCAATTTTTGTTTGAAGAACAATTTCAACAATGTCATTCAATTGATCGTCTGTTAAATCCGGAGCAATTTTTAAAAAGATTGGACGCGGTTTTGGGAACGTGTTATTTGTTTCAGCAAGAGCAGAAAGAATTTTCATTAATGGCTCCTTCTCCTGCAACTCACGTAACCCCGGCGTATTTGGAGAGCTTACATTCACCACAAAATAATCTACACAATCGTGAAGGGCATTCAAGCAAATTAAATAATCACTTAATGCATCTTCATTCGGGGTGATTTTATTCTTTCCAATATTTCCTCCGACAATAATATTTGATTTGCGTTTTCTCAAGCGAACCGCAGCATCTTCAACGCCACCGTTATTAAATCCCATACGGTTGATTAATCCGTTGTCTAATGGAAGTCTAAACAACCTCGGCTTATCATTTCCCGGTTGAGCTTTCGGAGTAAGTGTTCCTATTTCCACATGTCCGAATCCTAGCAACGCCAACTCATCGATCCAACGAGCGTCTTTATCAAACCCTGCAGCCAATCCAACCTTGTTGGGAAATTCAATTCCTGCAACGACAATCTTATTTTCTTTCGCTTTGAAAATTGATTTTAAAATCATTTTCCCTCCAGGAATTCTTGTGAAAAATTTCAATAAATCCATGGCGAAGTAATGCGCCTTTTCAGGAGAAAAAAGAAAAAAGAAAGGTTTAATCAGAAGCTTATACATGTTGCAAAAATACAGCATCTCATCCATCAATCGAAGATTGTCATCACCTTCGGTGTCATCCGCTCTGCGGTCATCGGCTTCGCCGTCATCCACGAAGTGGTCATCAATCGCAGATTGTCATCACGACGTGTCGCGTCATCGGCTTCGCCGTCATCCACGAAGTGGTTTTGGTGAATAACTCTGTTGATATGTGTGAATTTCACTTTCGTCGCAAGGCTTCGTATGCCGTTTATTTTTGATGAAATCGAAAGGTTAAAAAATCGTTAAGGCATATGATTACATTTTTTGGAAAGAAGAAAATCTCAGCAGAGCGCGCAGCAACCATGTTCGTGAATACGTTGCTAGATTCTGTTGAAGGTGGATTCCCAGAGGTAGCTGGATTTATTCGCGATACCCCTGAGTTTGTTTGCACTCCGAAAATTAGTGACGACGAATACGGTAAGTTCTTAATGATCGCTATTGTTGGGAATTTCAATTATTTGAATGAACACTTTCGCGATGGAGAAGGAGATTTAATTGTTCAACATTGTGTAGATCAATTGGCTCCTGTTTTCGATTTGTCTGCGGTTGCTTTCCAGGCCAAATTAAACGATTACAAAAAGTTCATGGCTCACGTGAATTTCCCTTCGAAGAATATTTTATACAGTATGTCGAAGGCGTTCTTCTTCAAGTACGAATTGAATCAATACCAAGACGAATACTTCCGCAACATGAATACGCCGAATCCAATCTTCTTGAAGAGTTTGGATGAGATTATGCGTAACTTCATTTGGGACTGGTCAGCATTCTGCGATAAGTATAAGGTTCAGTTGGGAACGGTCTAACCGCTTCGCGGATGACACAACACGTTGTGATGACACTTTCAGTGATGACCGCTTCGCGGATGACACTTCGTGATTAACTATTTTTCAAGGAAGTATTTTAACACGGTGTCTTTTCCAGATTTCAAATCTTCTAAACTTTGTTCCAAAGGAATGTTTGGAAGTATCGGTGTTCGCGAATAACTGAACGTGTTTTTGTAGTTGTAGCGAATGGTCGGAACCGAATAAGAAATTCCAGATTCTGAAAGTTGAACAGTGGTGGCGTTGCCCCATGTGCCGTTGGCAGTGGCGTTGCACGGTGTGCCAATAAGAACTGCTCTGTGATTGCTCTGCAGCAATTGTGCGAAATCGCAAGCAGCAGATACCGTATTTCCATTCATGAAAATTGCCACTTTTCTATTGTACACATGCTCTCTTTGTTGACGTTGAGGGATACTGAAAAAGGCGGTGTCTAATTCTTCGATCGGGGTTTGACTTAACATGAAGTACTTATACATGTCTTCATTTCGCTTGAATCGTTTCTCTGTGAATTCTGGAAAATGCTTGAGTCTGAAATCCGATACAATGCGATACGAGTAGTCGCTCGCTTTCCAAATGATATTGCTTGGAGTATTCAATCCACTCGGCATTAAAAACGAGCAAAGGTATTCAACCATTGCGCTTGATCCACCAGGATTGTCGCGCACATCAATGGCAATTTCTTCAATGCCTAATTCTCGCACGGCTTGAAAGAACTTTCTAATTTTTTTGACGTCGTTTTGAAAAGGTCTGGAAGAGAAGGAATGAACTTTTAAAACAGCTTTTCCTTCATCCAAATAAAAAGTTGCTTCTACATTTTTTTTATTCTGGTTGAAATGTTCTCGTCTGATTTTTTGAAGATGCTTTGCGTCTAACAGTTGAACTTCCATACTGTCTATTTTATTATCTATTCGGAAGACAATCGTTTCAACATCCCAATCGCTTTGCAAAGGATTTGCGAAGAATTGAGCGGGCGTGTAACAATAGGCTGCCGCTTCGTCACTTGCATTCATGGCCTGTCCTTCATCAATACTCCATTCTTTTGCTAGCGCGTGCAATTCCTTCATCGGTAATTTTCCAATTGAAATAATTTCGCTGCCAAATGGAGGTCCGCCGAAGTATGTTTCTTCAACGTAAAATTTTCCGTCAATGGGTTGAATGAACAAAGGCAAAAAGCCAGAGTTGTATCCGCAAGATTCGAACATCAAACGAAATACGTGCGTTTGCAAATGCGAATCTTCAACAACGCGAATAAATCGATTGAGATTCTGTGCATGCTCAATCATTGTGCGATCTTTAGAGTAAAAGTCAAGCGCTTTGTTGAACGCTTCATTAAAGGCTTGTTTGCCGCAATAGGCGTATGGATCAGGATGAACAGACAGAAGAGTTTCTTCGAGTTCAATAAGGTCGTCAACCAAATAGTCGGCACAAATGCGTTCAATATTTCTTTCGCAGCGATAGTACGCTTTTGAATTCGGATCAAAGCACGTGTCGGACTGCGCAGATATCTGAACAACCGCTAAAAGAAAGACGAACGAAAAAAGTTTACGCACTTATTCGTCGTTGCGTTTTTTAACCATGGTTAAGATTGTTGCTAACGCTACCGTCTCGCCGGTTTCGTCGTAAACGTCAACCAAGAACTTCACAATTCCTTTTGGAATATCGTCCTCGCTGCGTTTCTCTTGCGCAATCTTCTCCTTCACAGTAAAGCGAACGGCAATGGTCATTCCCGGATAAACAGGTTTCGTAAAGCGCGCTTCGTCTATTCCATAATTCAACAAGACTGGACCTTTCTTCGGGTCAACAAATAATCCTGCTGCTTTCGATAACACGAAATATCCGTGAGCCACTCTGCGTTCGAAGATGGTTCCTTCCAAAGAGGTAGCGTCCATGTGCGCGTAGAAATTATCTCCACTCACATTCGCAAAGTTCACAATGTCGGCTTCAGAAACGGTGTGCTTGTGCGTGAAGACGGTGTCTCCAACAACAAGGTCTTCGAAGTGCTGACGGAACAAGTGCGGTTGTGCTTCGGTTTGTTCACCGCCTTGCTGGTAAACACCTGTAATTGCGGTCAACATAGTTGGTGAACCTTGAATCGCCGTGCGTTGCAAGTAATGCATCACACCGCGTTTTCCGCCCATCTCCTCTCCACCTCCAGCACGACCGGGTCCTCCGTGAACAAGCATAGGCATTGGGCTTCCGTGACCGGTGCTTTCTTTCGCGCTAGCTCGGTTCAAGACTAAAATTCTTCCGTGATGTGATGCAGCGTTCAATACGAAATCGCGAGCAATGCTCGTGTCGTTTGTGGTGATGCTGCATACCAAACTTCCTTTTCCTAATTTCGAAATAGCAACAGCCTCTTCAGTCGTTGAATAAGGCATAAGCGTAGAGATAGGTCCAAACGCTTCTACGTTATGTGAGCTCAGTTTTTCGAAAGGATTGTCGTTCACCAACAACGTTGGCGACATGAAGGCGCCTTTCGAGTCTTCTGCTTCAATAAGGTGGAGCGCATCGTTTCCGAATACAACGTCACTTTCTTTCTTCAATTCGTTCAACGCAGCAAGCACGTCTTCACGTTGAGCCTTTCCAGCCAACGATCCCATGCGAACTTTTTCGTTGCGCGGATCGCCAATAGCCGTTTGTCCAAGTGCTTTCACAAGCGCTTCTTGAACGTCTGACAAATATTTTTCAGGAACTAAAATTCTTCTTACTGCGGTACATTTTTGTCCGCACTTCACTGTAATTTCTTTGCGAACTTCCTTCACAAACAAATCAAACTCTTCTGTGCCTGGTGCTGCGTCTAGTCCGAGAATAGCGGCGTTCAATGAGTCCGCCTCCATAGTGAATGGAATCGCTTGATCGACAAGGCGAGGGTGTGACTTCAACATTTTCCCAGTTGAAGCAGAGCCTGTAAAGGTTACTACGTCTTGCATTTCCAAATGATCGAAAATGCCGTTAGCGCTTCCGCAAATCAATTGCAAGGCGCCTTCCGGAAGAATGCCGGAAGCGTGAATATCGCGAACTACCACTTCTGTTACATAAGAGGTCAATGTAGCAGGCTTCACCACAGCAGGAACACCCGCTAGTAGGTTCACCGCAATCTTTTCCAACATTCCCCAAACTGGGAAATTGAATGCGTTAATGTGAAGCGCAACACCTTCTTTTGGAACCATAATGTGGTGACCAATGAAGGTGCCTTCTTTCGAAAGTTTGGCTAGTTCTCCGTCTACATAAAACGAAGAATCTGGGAACTGCTTGCGCAACGAAGCATAAGCAAAGAGGTTTCCAATACCGCCGTCAATGTCAATCCAAGAGTCAATCTTCGTAGCACCTGTCTTCACGCTCACTGCGTAATACGCGGATTTGCGCTCGGTTAAATACAGGGCCAAAGCCTTCAACATTCTTCCGCGTTCTTGGAAGGTCATCTTGCGAAGCGCAGGACCACCCGTCTCGCGACCGTAGTTCAGCATAGCGCCGAAATCCAGTCCGGAGCTGTCTGCCACCGCTACCAATTCTCCATTTACCGCATCGAAAAGTTCGGTTCCTTTTCCGCTGCCGGAAATCCATTGCCCAAGGGCGAAATTTTGAAGTTGTTGCATCTGATTTTTCTCTTGTTGCGAAGTTAATCGGAAAGTGCCGCACTTGGAATGATTGATGTATTTTTACAACATGAATAAGGTTACGCATTTAATTACCGGCGGTTGTGGTTTTGTGGGAAGAAACATGGTGAAGAGACTCTTCAACACCACCGAGGCGCAGTTGATTTTCATCGATGATTTATCGGTTGGAACACACCCCGACACTTGGCTCAATGCCACGAAGACGAACTACGGCACAGGTTTCACAGTATACAACGGAAGATTGCTATTCATTCATGCCGATGCGCTGAAGGTGATGCGCGCATTCTCAGAAGACGAGAAATACTTCGAAAAGAATTTTCAATTTGAAATAGATCGCATCAACGATGTCTTCCATTTTGCAGCTATTGTAGGTGGAAGAAGTAAGATCGACGGAGACCCAATGGCAGTGGCGTTAGACCTAGCCATTGATGCGGAAATGTTTTACTGGGCTTGTAGATATAAGCCAGATAGACTCATGTATCCAAGCTCTTCAGCAGCTTATCCAATAGACCTTCAGACAGTAGATGGTGCCATTGCATTGAAAGAGTCTGATATCGATTTCAAGAAGATGGGTGAGCCCGATATGACTTACGGATGGAGTAAATTAACTGGAGAGTTCCTTGCGAAAATTGCCGCTTCGCATTACGGTTTGAAGGTGACGTGTATTCGTCCTTTCAGCGGTTACGGGGAAGATCAGGATCTAACTTATCCCGTTCCTGCCATTGCAGCTCGCGCAGCGAAGAAAGAAGACCCGTTTGAAGTTTGGGGAAGTGGAAATCAAGGAAGAGACTTCGTTCACATCGACGATGTGATCGATTGCATCTTGTTAGCCATGGATCACATTCACGATGGAACAGCCATTAATATTGGAATGGGGAAACTTACTTCCTTCAATGAAATTATACGTGTGTTCTGTGGTTATGCAGGATACGAGCCTACTATCAAGCCGTTGTTGGACAAGCCGGTAGGCGTGCATTCACGCTATTGCGACATGACTTTCGTTCAAGAGAAATTAGGATGGAAGGCGAAGATTTCCATTGAGGAAGGAATGAAGCGTGTGTACGAAGCAGCAGTGAAAAAATTAGCGGCACAGCAGTAAATGAAAAACAGAACCATTGTTTGCTTCGGTCCGGGTCCACGCTTCAAAGGCGGCATGCAGAACTACAACACGTCGTTGGCGTTGGCATTGGACAAGGAAGAGCGAAACAATGTTCACATTGTTAGTTGGACGCAACAGTATCCAGCAATCATCCCTCGTGAATTCGTAGACAAGAGCAGCACAACAGACTTGCTTCAAGGAAGTCGTGTGAAAGTGACTTACTTAACGAATTACAACAATCCGTTTAGTTGGAAGGAAACAGCCGATTACATTATTTCATTGAAACCAGAAATGGTAACCTTTCAGTGGAGCATTGCGCTGCAGGGATTGCCCATGGCTTTCATTGCGAAGCGCTTGCGCAAGGCGGGGATTCATGTGGTGTTCGATATACACTTTGTTATTCAAAAAGAGCACAGCTCAATAGATAAGTTTTTGACGAAGTATGCCTTGAAGCATGCTTCGTCTTTTGTGGTGCACGCGTTGCATACGTTTGAAGAATTGAAGATGGTCTTTCCCGAACGTTCGTTCGGTTTGGTAGATAAGTTGGATATTCATGAAATGGCATTCACTTCGGTTGTTAAGTTGTATCATCCGATTTACGACTTGTACAAACCCATTCCGAATTTCAATTTGGAAGAAGAGAAAGCGAAGTTGGGTTTGAAGAAGCATGTCTTTTTGTACTTCGGATTCATTCGGAAATACAAAGGACTTGATCTAGCGATTCAAGCATTCGCTGAATTGTGTAAGGAAAGAGACGACGTCTCGTTTTTAATTTGCGGAGAGTCTTTTTGGAAGACCCTCGACGATTCGAAGTGGAGCACGAAAGTGAAACAAATGCTATTCGGTTGGGCGAAGAAAATTGTGCTTCGGAAATCGGACGACGAGCGTGAAGACAATCCGTTGGAATGGATTGAGAAACTAGGAATTGAAGAAAACTGCGTTGTCTTCAATCGATTCATTTCGAACGAAGAATTGCCGAAGTTTTTTCAAGTGTCCGATGCGGCAGTGTTGTTTTACAGAACTGCCACACCCAGCGGAATAGAGTCGTTGAGTTACAATTTCAAGATGCCCATTTTGGCGACCAAAGTTGGACATTTTCCGGAAACAATAGTAGACGGATTCAACGGCTATTTGGCCGAAGCAGAAGATATACAAAGCATGAAAAATCAAATGCTTCGCTTTTTAGAATCTCCTATAGACAGAGAGAACGTTGCGAAGGCAACAGAGAACATGAGTTGGACCAATTACGCGAAAGCCATTTGCAATTATGAGTAACATTGTACACCACAGAAAGAGCTATGAAAAACATAGTCTTGAGCTTGAAGATTTGAAAGCCACTCCGCATGAAATGCTCGAGTTTTGGTTGAGTGAAGTGGAGGAGTTGCATGATTTCAATGCCATGGTGGTCAGCAGTGTGGATGCTTCCGGACAGCCTCATTCGCGTGTAGTTTTGCTTCGCGGCGTGAATGAAGAGGGATTAAAATTCTACACGAATTATTCTTCCCACAAAGGACAAGAGTTAGAGCAGAATAACAAAGTGGCATTGAATTTTTTCTGGCCAACAGTTGAAAGACAAGTTCGTGTGGAAGGGGAATTGTACAAATTAAGTGAGGCTGAGAGCGATGCTTATTTCAATAGTCGTCCGCGTGAAAGTCAAATAGGAGCCTGGGTTTCACCACAGAGCTCAACCATTGATTCCCGTGAAGTGTTGAACGAACGCTTCAGAGAGTTCACAGATAAGTTCGAAGGGCATCCGGTGCCACGTCCTGCGCATTGGGGTGGCTACATCATTCGTCCGAAGTATTTCGAGTTTTGGCAAGGAAGACCAAATCGTTTGCACGATCGATTGACATACAAACTACAGGATGGTACTTGGAAAATTAGTCGCATGGCGCCTTAAGAGGTCTTTGTTATGGATAGAAAGAAAGTTGTCATTGTAGGTGCCGGATTCGCGGGTATCAAGCTCGCGTTGAAATTAGATGAAAAGCTTTTTGAAGTATGGGTTTTAGATAAATTGAATCACCATCAGTTTCAACCGTTGTTTTATCAGGTTGCTACTTCGCAGATTGAGCCGTCTTCCATTTCATTTCCTCTTCGAAATATTTTTAGTGGAAGAGGGAACATCATGGTTCGCATGGCCGAGGTGTTGGAAGTTCAATCAGAAAATAAAAAAGTCATTACCAATATTGGTGATTTTTCATACGATTATTTGGTGCTGAGCATGGGGTGTAAAACCAATTTCTTCAACGATGAAGTTTTGGCAAGGCATGCCCTTCCGTTAAAGAGTTCGTATGAAGCCATTGCCGTTCGCAATCACGTACTACGTTCATTTGAAGAAGTCCTTTCGGCTTCAGAAGAAAGGTTGAAGGCATTAATGAATTTAGTTATCGTTGGCGCAGGACCAACAGGAGTGGAGCTTGCAGGTGCATTCGCCGAAATTAAATCGAACATACTTCCAAAGGATTATCCAGGATTTGATTGGAGTCGATTGACCATTCATTTGGTTAGTCCAAATGGAATTGTCTTGAACGCAATGAGCGAGCACGCACAGATTTACGCGAAAGAATATTTGCAAGAGTTGGGGGTAGAAATCATTAGCAATGAGCGAGTGGTGTCATATGATGGAAAAGTTTTGCAATTCAAATCAGGATTGTCTATTCCTTGCGAGACGGTTATCTGGGCAGCGGGCGTGACACCAAATACAGTGAAAGGATTTCCTGAAACGGTAGAGTTGAAGGGAGGAAGATTGGTCGTGGATCGTTTCAATAAATTGAAAGGTGTTGAAGATGTTTTTGTCATAGGCGATCAAGCCTTTATGGAAACAGAGAAATATCCGAATGGACATCCGCAAGTCGCGAATGTGGCTATTAATCAGGCATTGCTTTTATCTAAAAATTTGCGGTGTATTGTCAACGGGAAGAATCCACTTCCATACGAATACAAAGACTTGGGTTCTATGGCAACCATAGGTCGCAACAAGGCTTTGGTTGACATTAAAAATTTTAGATTGAAGGGATACTTTGCATGGGTTATTTGGATGTTCCTTCACCTCATGCTCATCTTAAGTGTTCGCAACAAACTCATTATTTTCATCAATTGGGCATGGGCTTATTTCTCGAAGAACACAGCCCTGCGATTGATTTTGCAAGCGGAAAGGAAGTCGTGAATTTATTAGATGTGTTCATTTTATTTGTAATTTTCAAATATGAAACGATCAATATTATTGATAACAATTGCAACAATTGTTTGTTTTGAATCAAACGCCCAATACTTCGTAGATATATTCTCGTTTAATAGACAATCGTTTAACGTTCCCAACGGTGCGCAAACCAACGACTTATTTGTGAACGCCTTCATTCCGAAAGTTTTGAAAAGTGGAAATACTTTTTTTGTTCGCGCACATTACGAGAAGTTGGATTTAAAGAAAGATTCTTTATCAGCTTCGTATTCCTCTGTTACCCTTCCAGTTGGAATGCAAGTTCAATTGAAGAATCCGAAATGGAAATTCACCGGCTTGATTATTCCCAAAATTGCAGGTGCTGATATGGGTGCGGCGTTTTCAGATGTTTTTCAAATTGGAGCGTATTCATTATTCACGGTAACAGAGTCGGAAAAATTCCGATACAAATTCGGACTTTATTACAACCGTGAATTCTTTGGAAATTTCTTTGTGCCGTTAGCTGGAATCGATTGGAAAGTAACCGATCGGTTTTCCCTATTCGGCACACTTCCACAGAGCTTCAAGGCATCATATGCGATAGTTCCTTCTCGCGTGAATGGAGGATTGGCCTTTCGCTCCATGACAAGATCTTTTCGTGGTGAAGACAACAACACCTTTGTCCGTTACAACGAATTACAATTCAAAACGTTTTTCGATTTCTATCTAACTCCAAAGAATGTTGTCTACATCGAAGGCGGTTTTTTCCTCGGAAAAACACCGTTACTTTATAACAATGCCGACACGAAGAATCCTATTAATTCTAATTTATTGAAGGAAGGGATAGCGTTCCCTTTAATCAATGCTGGATGGGCGTTAAGATTCTAAAAAAGCTCGGTTAAAATGCGAAGTGTTTCTTTCGCAGCGTCTTTCGGATGAAGCGCTGTGTCTGAAATACCCGAGATGACCCGTGTAACGTCGTGGTCTATTTTTCCTTCAACAAACCAATCGGAACCTTTCGCAACGGTGATGTAAACCGAGTAGTTGTGGTGCATGGTTCCGGGGCGCTCACCAATGATATGTAAAACACATTTTTTATTTGTTGAAATGGAATCGCCAAAGAGTTGTTCGCCGCAGCGATAACCCGCACGAACTCTTCCATGTTGAATGAATAACTTGTTTTCACTCAACGTGAATTTATCCTTCAACAATACATTCAGTTCTTCCACATAAGGTTTCAAATGTCCTTGATCAAGAATGGAGGAAACATTCAATCCGTCAGAAACTACAATCTGAATATCGGGAGTTTTATTCTTCCATTTCGATTTTAAAATTTCTAATACGTAGATACTATCGCGTGAGAGTTGTTCGCCCGATTGCGGATGGTAGATGTAATCTTTTCGATCTTTCGATAGTGAGCTAATCGCAATTCCATGAGGAAGAAATTTTCCGAATTGAGCGGGTGTTTCTTCCCACAAACATTTCTTAGCATCTGCATAAAGCAGGCGAATTTCTTGTTCTAGATCAGGGTTCATATCCCAGTGATTCACTCCATAATCTGTGGCAATAGGTACTCCGCGCTCTCGAACTCTCTCAATGCATGCAAGACCTTCCGAATAAATTTCGTCCATTGAACGCGTATCACCTTTCAATTTGAGATATTGGTAATACATCCAAACAGGATCTCCAAAGTGAGCAGAGGGCTTGTTGTTTTCATCGATGATTTCCATCTGCTTGAAAAACGCCCACATGGCATCATTGATTTTGTATCCGAACTTTTCGCGAATGCGCAGGTGATCGCTAAACGATGTGGTTAAGTAACTCAGCATCGGATCGTTCTTCGTTGGAAGAGCCATGAGATAGCCCGGATTGGCCGGCATGATTTGATCAATGCACCAATCTAAATCATCCAACGAAACATCCATGTGAAGCGTGGTGCAAATGTCCAAGCCAATCATGAGTCCGTGTAATTTCCCCATCACTAAATCTTCCAAGCAACAACGTACCAATTGTTCTTTCGTTCTGAAAACTTCGGGACCAATGAATCCAGCAACATCGTTTAAATGTACCCAAGACTCTTCGTTGAGTTGTTGTTTTAATCCGCGCCACAGGCCGTATTTACGCGACTCGTGAATAAGCATGTCGAAGCCTTCTCCGTGCCCGTTCGTTTCATCTGCGCCTTGTCCGGTCTCGGCATAGAGTCCGAATTTACCTTTGCGCTGTGAGGCATATTTCTTAAGTTTTTCAATGGTAACATCGAAGGTCTGATTCGCCTTAACGGTACCAGCAATACTTTGAAACCACATGCCGGTTTGACCGTTGTAAGTCTTTTCAACTTCGGCTTGAATATCGATGTGCGCCAACACAGAATGTGAAAGCGTATTTTCTAGTTTGAAGGTGGTAAGCAAATCGTATAAAGCCATTTCAATTTTCGCAACCGATTCCGGATTGCTTGAAACAGGATTATTACCTAGAACTAAATCGCCTACACTGTAACTCCACGCGTCAAATACTTGCCAGACTATGTCTTCAATGTTATCGGTGGGAGAGTTGGGTTGAACGCGCGCGCTCATATATCCCTTCGAACCCATCTGAGTTCCAGGAAGAGGATGGAAAATTTTGCTGCTAATAGCGATAAGCTCTTGGTTCGACATGAGCTTCACAACACAAGCAATGATGTCGCTTGTTAAATAGGGAAGGAACGTTTTTATTTCAGTTTCATTCGACAGCAAGAGGAGTTCTTTAAACTCGCGCATGCGAAGTTTACCAATAGCCTTTCCAGATTCTGTTTCTTGAAATGCGCGTGTCGACTGTTCAATGAATTCCGATTGCTCGTCGGTGAAAACAGAATTTTGGCGAATGTTGTCAAGGGTGGTTTCAGCAAGAAGCATTCGAGCCTTCAAACGATCTTCATCGCTTGCGGCGGCTATTCCAGCAATCTCATCGCCTTCTTTGAACTCATTCGCAGCGCCGAGTAATTGGCGGTAAAGGGTAACGTCGAAACTTCCTTTTTGACGTTGAATGTATTGAAACAAATCTTCTCCAACAAGGGGAGAAGGGACTACAATTTTTTCGAAATGAAAATGATCAGACTCCCCGAAAACTTTCCCTGAGACAAGTGTATAGGTGACAGTCGCCATTCCTAATTTGCTTAAAAAATCGCGACGCTCCATGGTTGTTCTTTTTGGTGAATTTACTTCAGTTTCAACTTCTGACCAATTTGAAGTTTGTCGCTTTTTAAATTGTTTAATTTTTTCAATTTGGAAACGGTGGTTTTGTGTTTTTGGGCTATTTCCGATAACGTATCTCCTTTTTTTACGGTATATACTTTTTTTCCGGAAGTACCTGTTTCAGAGTGTTCGTTCGAGCGACTTTCTTCGTCCTTCTGTGTGCGCAGCTCGGTGTATTTTTTCACTGGAATATGAAGCGAGTCTTGGTTCGATTGGGTATTCAATAGCGAAAGTGTGTTTTCAATGCTGGAATACAATAGATACCCTTTGAGCTCGTATCCTTTTTTAGTTAAGTGAATGAAATCTTTTTGCGCATACCCTTGCTCATTCCAAAACTTAATTTTTTTATAACCACCCGATAAATCATAAAAATTCCAATACAACGAATTCGTTGCATACGCCATAGAATCTAGCACTTCGTTGAAACGAATACCCGCATCTATATACCTTCCGTTTTTATATAAATCTTGCATAGATGTAAAGATGATGGAGACATGCGGATTAATCGCCTTGAATTTCGCAACGGTTTCATTCACATATCTTGGTATGTTGTTGTCCATTTTATTCGTATACAAAATGTTGTTCGTTCCGAAATCTATAATCACAACATCAGGGAGAAACTGTGGTGCTTGATCTTCCAATTTTGTAATGGATAGAACAGATTGAAACGCAGCGGCACCCACACCAAACGACTCGTACAACAGGCCTTTTTTACTTTCATGCTCTACGTTTATCCCATAGCAGGTAAAGACTTCGCCTTCTTCGCCATTACCAATCCATTCCCATTCAACTGTTTTAATTTCGCCATCAAAGTGTATTGGAAGAAACGATTCATTCAAGTGATTCATAAGTGAGTCCTGATTGAATACGTAGCAAACATCTCCATTAATGCACAGCTGAAATTCGGGTGTAAGCGCATTCAAGTCCAAGAAAAGTTGAAGTAAATATTTTTCGGTTGGAATGGGGGTGTTCAGTGTAACGGTGAATGATGCTGAAGTGTCCTGCGTACTCACAGTCATCCCGCGAATTCCCAGTGGTATTTTAGGTGGAAGTTGAAAGCTCTTCGCGTAGGTCCACTCTCCTGTATGAGAGGTTTTGCTGTTCACGGAATTGTAGGTATTAGCAGCAGAAAATGGAAACAAGAACCCGGGTCCAGCATTGCCGTATTTCTTCTTTAAAAACTTACAGGCTTCAGTCGTTACTATTTCAGATTGAATATGACTGGCTCCGTAGTGATACACCACGGTTCTTCCTCCATTCAAGGCTTTATGCATGTTTCTTTGAAAGAGCAGCCCTGCTTCCTTAGTTGGAAACTGAATGAAAGAGTAACTGGTGTCTATTCCTAAAAGTTTAATCGACTCGTTGAATGTTTGCGAAAATGAAATCAAGCTGATCAAGCAAGCGGCTGTTGTGCTAATGAGATTCTTCTTCATGGTGCTTGCGGTTCTATTGGTTTGTCTGCTGGTGTTATAGATTGTCCTTCATTAGGCGTTGTCTCTGCTGAGGGAGTAACGGCCTTTTTGAATCCGAGATTGCGCATCATTTGAATGGTACCCCTGCTCATGGCACCATACATACCCATTCCGAAAATTAAGTCGTTAATGCCGTTGTCGCGTATGAGCGTCATGAGGTTGTGCTTCGAATAGCGAAAATCCACTACCCATATTTCTTCGTAATGATGAACAAGGTATACCGCAAAGGCATTACCCATTGAGTTTTTAATAACACAAGCCTTGCGTCCATTCTTCACACCAGTGGTTATTTTTTCTAAAGGCTGGTCGCCGGAAATGAAACAGGCATATCCCGAAGCTCCGTTGAAAAGAGTACATTTCTTTTCGTTTTTGAATCCTCTTTCAGGGTAGTAAACACTTTCTGTAATTACGCGAGGTTTGTATAGTTCAAGCGTGTCTGGATGCTCTTTTATACTAACGTCGCGTGTAAGGTCATACAATGACCCTAAGAAAGCACCACGATTTTCGTAGTTCATTTCCGAGCGATCTACCGGCTGAATTCCGGCCGATTTGCAAAAGGCCACATATGCGTGGTAGGCTCCATTAGCAGTCCAGTGATGGTCTGTTCCAAAGAATAACTTCTCATTACGATGGGCATTCAACTCACTTAGTACATCTGCAAAACGAACGCCGGGCTGCAGATTGTTGCGAATGGCATTAAGCGTTTGCTCGTTCTTCCCATTCAGATGTGCGTATTGTTTGGCAGGGATATATGCGCTAGAGAGGGGAGCAATGCACGAATAAACTGTCACGCCCGGACCTAACGCAGTGGCGTAGTCGTTCAGTAATTTCGCGAAAACAGGAGACACAGCCGGTGATCCCGTATTCGGGGTATAGGCAGCGCCGTTGATAATTATAAGTCCGTTTTTGTAGAGTTCCTTGAAGTCATCTGCAGCCACTTCGAGACTGTCAGTGGTTTGTGTTTGTTGTTCCATACCGCCTTCAACAGCAACAATGCGAATTTCATCTTCGAAATGAATCCCCATTTTATAGCGAATGGAATTACTCAGTTGCAACAACCAATCTCGTTCCGGAAATTGATCGTTCACATAGTCACTAATTCCTCTAAAATAGGCGCCTGAGAAGTATGTCGTGTCGTTAAGAGCAGGCCATTGCGCAAGCGTGCGATTTTCAGAATCTGAAATTTGTTTTTTCTCTGTGAAAAAAAAGACAGTGCTTATTCCGACTAGAACAACAGCTTGCAGACAAATACTAATTTTTTGAAACATACTAGAAACGGAAATAAATGAATGGGTTGTACGTATCGTCAATCAAGAGCACGGTGCCCAAAAGAAGAAAGAGAATATTTATCACAGGAGCGAAATAGAAATAGAACTTGGTTGCCCTTTTGTGCACCTTATGCTCGGCATTAAAAATCTCATTCCAAGGAATACAAAGCAGAACAACAACAATAAAATAGAAGAGATAACCCAACAAATCATTTTTCAGGTTTATTGAAACAGGAAATTCAGAGTGGAAGAGAGTTTTGATGAATATTTTTAATTTTTCGAAATCGACATAGTAAAAAATAGCGCGACTAAAAATGATGAGAATCAGTGTATAGCTATGTTTGAAAAAACGAGGAGTTATATTGAGTACGCGCTGAAGAATTTTTTCTAGAATCATACAACATCCGAAGAAAGTACCCCACAGTACAAAATTCCAACTGGCCCCATGCCAGAAACCAGTAAGCAACCAAACAATCATGATATTTCGAAGTTGAAACTTTCTATTTCCACCTAAAGGAATGTAGACATAGTCGCGGAAGAATCTACCCAAAGACATGTGCCAACGCTTGTAAAAATCGCCAACTGAAGTTGCTGCATACGGATGTCTGAAATTCTCCAAGAAGTTAAATCCAAGTATTCTTCCAAGGCCAATGGCCATGTCTGAATATCCTGAGAAATCGAAATAAATTTGAATAGAGAACAAGGTAATTCCAAACCACGCCTCAGGAGAAGATAGGTTCGTAAATTGCATGTCGAGATATTTCTCCACGAGAATGCTCGCCGTATTGGCAATTACAACTTTTTTAAATAATCCCAAACAAAACCTGTTCACCCCGCTCCATACCATACTCCACGAGGTCTTTCTATGGTTTATAGTGTCTTGAATTTCCGAGTAACGAACAATAGGTCCGGCAACCAAATGAGGAAACATAGTAACGTAAACCATGAAGTTCAAAAAGCTTTTTTGAACTTGAATGTGGCCACGATGAACGTCTAGAGTGTATGAAAGTGAAAGAAAAGTATAGAATGAAATGCCAAGCGGTAAAGTAATTCCTGGTTTAGTGAATGCCGTTCCAAATAACCAATTGGTATTTTCTACAAAAAAATCGGCGTACTTAAAGGTCATGAGCAACCCAATGTTTATAGCAATAGAGACAATGAGTGCAATTTTTGATTGGAAATTACCTCTGTGATTGCTTATGTATAGCGCCATAAAATAATTGACAATGCTGGAAAAAAGCAAAAGGATTATCCAGATGGGCTCACCCCAAGCGTAGAATAGAAGAGAGAAAATTAACACAATGAAATTCTTTCCTTTCATACTCGGAACCAAAAAGTACGCGAGCAATGAAAGGGGGAGAAAAAAGAAGATAAAGATTAGACTTGAAAAAACCATTGCGATGAAAATTGTTAAGCAAGGCAAGTTAAATTGAGAAATCTGAATGCGTTAGGCTAAAGAAGCATAGATATTGACAATACAGTTTTAACTTAGCGGTATGGATGGCAAGTATAAAGTTGGCGATTTTGTTCGTTTTTTGAATGATGAGGGAGAAGGCTTTATTGTTAGTTTTTCTGACAATGATTCTGCTTTGGTTGAAGATAGCAGCGGATTTGCCTTTGAGCATCCGTTGCGTGAGTTGGTGAAAATTGAAAATTCAAAACACGAGTTTTCACAATATAATCAAGTGCAGCCGAACACACGAGAGATGCTCGATCGCAACATTGATTCTCATGCCGTGAAAGCGGCATCGAAAGATTTCAAGAACAGATACAAAGAGCGCGCGGCAAATGACTTTCCGCACAACGCCGATTTGTTCGAAGTGGATTTGCACATTCACGAGTTGCTCGACAATTACGAGCGCATGACGAACGGAGAAATTGTAACCATTCAGATGGAACACTTCGAACGCATGTTAGCCATTGCAGAAAAGAAAAAAGTGAAGAAGGTGATCTTCATTCACGGCGTAGGGCAGGGAGTCTTGCGCGCAGAGATTCGTTCATTTTTAAAAAGCTACTATCCGCAATGCGAATTCCTCGACGGGAATTACCAGAAATACGGACACGGCGCAACGGAAGTTAGATTCAGATAACATTCAACATGAAAAAAATATTCCTTTCATTTGTAGCGGTAGCATTTGTGCTGAGCCCATCGGCACAAAAGAAAAATGCAAAGCCTTTCGCAACGCAACTCACCGCTTTGGAAACCAAAATGATCGAGGGCTTGACGAAGTACAACGTCCCGGGCGGCGCCATTGCCATTGTCTACAACAACGAAATTATTTTGTCGAAAGGATTCGGTTTGAAGGATGCAGCGACGAAAGAGCCTGTGACTGAAAACAGTTCCTTCGCTATAGCTAGCAACTCGAAGGCCTTCACCAGCGCCGCGTTGGCAATCTGTGTCGATCGCGGATTGTTGAAGTGGGACGATAAGGTTCAAGATTTTCTTCCAGAATTAAAATTATATGACCCGTATGTTTCGGCGAATTTGACGGTGCGCGATTTGCTTTCGCATAGACAAGGATTTGAAACATTTGCTGGAGATTTAATCTGGTACGGAACGAATCATTCTCGCGCTGAAATTCTGCGCAGATGGCAATTCGTTGAGCCGAAGTACGGATTCCGCACCACCTATGGTTACAGCAATATTGCATTCTTGGCGGCTGGACAAATCGTTGAAAGGGTAACAGGAAAAAATTGGGACGAATTTGTAAAGAATGAATTTTTTATTCCATTGGGAATGAAGAACGCGAACACGTCGATTACGGCGTTTCAGCCTGGCGCCGACATTGCTTCTCCGCATAACACCGTGAAGGGCAAGAACATTCCCATTCCATATGTGAATTGGGACAACATTGGTCCTGCAGGAAGCATTAATGCTTGTGTGAATGAGTTGAGCCAATGGATGATGTTGCAGTTGAACAAGGGAACGTTGGGTGGAAAGAAATACTGGGACGAAAAGCGCACGTATGAAATGTGGGAGTACAACATTAACAAGCCGGTGAGCAAGTGGCAGCGCGAGAATATGCCTTCGCGACATGCGAACGGATACGGCATGGGTTGGGAGTTGATGGAATATGGCGGGCACAAGATTGTGAGTCATGGCGGTGGGTATGACGGAATGATCTCGAAGACGATTTTGGTTCCCGATATGAACTTGGGATTTGTTATTTTAACGAACAGCAACAACTCGTTGCCAAGTGCTATGGGCTTTGAGTTCTTGGATTTGTTTTTAGGAGTGAAAGGAGAGAAGAATTGGGTGGCAGAATTCGCCCCGAAGGAAGAAGAGCCTGTTTTGCTTACCGCTTTGAATGGGGAGGCATTTGAATGGAATTCTCCAGTAACGTCAAAGGTCGAGGGGGTTTATCGCAGTGAGATGTATGGAGATGTTGAAGTTTTAAAGAATGGTGATGTCTACAAAATCGATTTCAAACCAACAGCATTATTTAAAGGGAATCTTGTCCATATAGATAACAATGTATTCACCTTACATTGGTCAACGCAAATGATGCTCCCGAGCGGCAAGGTGCAATTTATAGCGAATATGGAAGGCGAGATGGAGGAGATGCGGGTGTTTGTTGAGAATCCGGATTTTGATTTTACGGAATTGAAATTGTATAAAGTGAAGGATTAGACCTTATTCTATGGCTTTTGGATTCAAAAAAGTGATTGAATCATTGTTAAGTTAGAGGAATTGCTTATATTTGCACCCGCTTAATAGCAATGGCATTGTAGCTCAACTGGATAGAGCATCGCACTACGGATGCGAAGGTTTGGGGTTCGAATCCCTACAGTGTCACCATCAAGCAACCAAATCCCCGACGAAAGTTGGGGATTTTTGGTTTGGCGAGTTACACAGTAAATAAAGGTTGAAAGACCTACGGTCTCGGATTGTTGAAGGGAACGCTTTGTCCGTCTACAAACGGTGCAATGTCTATAATGGGCGTGTACTTCCATTTTCCGTTTTCGAGCACGTAGCCGTCGTAACTTCCATCAGGTCCATACTCAGGAAAGAACCCTTCGTATATCGATTCGCGAGGAGCAAGGTGGTCTACGACAATGGTCTTCTGCTTTTCGTAATAACGCAAAGAACAAGTGGTCTGATCGCTGAATTCAAACACCACACGTTTCGGATTGCGATCTTCAAATTCGAAAAAGTTCCCACCGAATTTGCACCCGTCATTGCTTAACGTAATGACTTCAATCATCTTGTAATTCGATAAATTATCCTTCGCCTCGAATCCCAATAAAGCGTAACTGTTTCCACCTTTCTTTCCTTTGCTCATGGGAACAATGGAATAATACAATGCGCCAGGCCATTTCCCTTCGTCAAACACTTTGTTGTCCCACTTCGCTCCATTAACCGGAGTGTAATTCAATTTGAAAAATAAGGGCTCTCCCGATTTTGAAGTCTTAAAAACCACACATCCGAAATACAATTGTGTGCCGTCTTCCTTCGGATAGTTCCAAGTAAACACACGAAGTTTTCCATCCGATGAAACAGGCTTGAACATGCGCAATGCTTCAAACGGATAAACAAAAAAATCTTCCAACGAACACACCGATTCCAATTCAGCAATCATCTTATTCGATTGCTCTTCCGCATTGCTTTCATTTCCATTTGTCATGGAAGTGTAGAGATCCAGAATACGCTGCTCTGCTTCGTTCGAAGATTGGGCATTCACGCCAAAAGCAAAAGTGCTTAACAGGAAAAACAGGAGTGATGCTTTGTGGAGTTTCATAATTCAGTAACGCAAAGAAACAGATTTTTGTTTTGTCTTTATTTTTTCTTGTTGAAAATCCAAGCGAATTCAACCCCGACGTAATACGCTTGCGTTAACGGCGACTTCGGGAATTTTAAATAGACTTCGTCGTTGTTCAAGATTTTCGCGGCGTAACGAAAGCGCTGTGTGTAATAGCCGGTGAACGATGCGCGTGGAGTAACGACCAAGTGCTTCCCGAATACCAAAGCGCGATAACCAATGCCCGCTTGAAAATAAGGCGCAAGGCTCTGAATGTTTTGGCTTGAAGTGACAGCACTGTCTGTGAACTGAACAGCCATGCGACTGGCATTCACTCCGCATTCAACGAAAAGAAAAATGCGCGTGCCCAAGGGGCCAGCGGCAACTGGACTAAACCAAGCCTTCGGACCGGTAATGAATTGCAATCCAATTTGAACTTCTTGAAGGTCTAATCGAACAGTGTCTTCCGCAAATAATTTGGAAGTACGTGTTCTGTATGTGGCGTGTGGAGCGAGATACAACGAACGCTTTTTGCTAAGGGGTATGCTATATCCGATAGAGCCACTGTATCCGCGAACAGGATGATCGAGTGAAATTAAATTGTAAGGGTGCCTTGCGTTGAACGAATCAACCGCAGCTGAAATGTCTGGTGAATCTTGGTAAAAACCTCCACCTTCAAAAAGCAATTGTGCCTGAAGTTGGAAGGAAAGAAATAGGAGTAAAGTCAAGAAAGGACCTTTCATGCTTGGTTGTTCAGTGCTTCTAGTTTAGATCCAAAGGTGTAGCCTAATGTGGTAGCGCGAAACTTGGCTGCTTCGGCTTTTTCTCCTTCGAACAGTTCATTCACAGTAGAATGAAAGAGCGAAACCCATTCGTTGAAGTCCGAAGAATTCGCATGCAAATTCGCATGTTTGTCGAAGACGTTGGTGTTATATCCTGGTTCATCTAGCAAAACGAACGACCAGAAGTGAACCATCTTCGGTTTGTGTTCCTCGAAATTCAAATGCGCAAAGAAGTGTGCAAGTTTTTCGTTTTGAAGAACACGATCATAAAACACATTTACAAGTCGCGCAATGTCTTCTTTGGTTTGAATGTCTTTCTTCATTATTTCATACTCAACTTTCTCGTGTAGCAAATTAAGGCGCCATAATATGGCTCACGGAAATTCCAATTACCCGTTAGCATAAGTGATAGCCCCCCTTTCTTAGATAAATATCCCATTTCTATTTGAGCAGGAACACCTATGGTTGCTCCAGCCTTGTATTCAAACTGATCAATGACTTGCAAGGCGCTGTCTCCATACAATCGAAGCGTAAGTCCCATGCCCGCGCTTGCTGCAACGAACATGTTGTTTTTCCCCCATACTTGTCCCCATAAAACACCAACTTCCAACGATCTGTTTTTCCGAAAGAAAATACTATCGTCAGCTCCTTCAATCAACTCCTGCGAATACGCCGCACGAAGGGTAGTTGAAACAGTTTCTTCATAGGTCGAATTAGAAGCGAACAACTGATACGAGAGATTATCCGCGCTATTCGCTCCAAGGCCGAAGCTGGTCCAACTCGTATTCAACATAGGATTGGTGGTGTATTGCGCCTGAGCAGCAAACGAAAGGCACACTAAAAACAGAAGCGGGGCGAAGCGTCTCAATTTCATACCCGAAAGATAAGTGAAAAGTATCACTCACAGCATCGGACGATTTATCTTCGCACTATGAAAAAATGGATTTCTTTCTTTATAGGCGTTGCACTGCTTTCTTCTTGCAGCATATTAAATAAGAATAAAAAAGTTGCAGAGCTACCCGGATTGGCTTCACCCATTCACCTTCCAACAACGTATACACGCATTCCAGTCTCGAATTACATCACGCACCCGGAAGATGTTTTGAGCATATCAACAAGTCCTTACGACAAAACAAATCTTTCTTCTGAACGCGAAGTGGTTTTTCCTGCAGGAAACTACGAACCTGTTTTCAATTTGAATATTGAAACCAAAACCAACGAATACGACATCCCCGTTTTCGCTTCAGCAAAAAAGTCATATGTCTTTACATACACCCCAACGTTTGAAAAAAATGTGAATTCTGTTTTTATTGCAGGTGCCATGAACGGATGGAACAAGAATGCAACACCGCTGCAACGGAACGAAAACGGAACATACAGCGTTGAATTGTTTTTAGAGCCAGGTCTATATCCTTATCGCATTTGGGAAAACGGAACAGATGAATTGCTCGACGCGAACAACAAGAACAAAATGCCAAACGGTCTTGGCGGAGAAAACAGTTTCATTGAAATTCCTTCGGCTCCTAAACCAAGCATGGAAGTCCTTTCGCAAAAAGGAAAGAAAATAATTATCTATTGCACAAGCGAGCCAAAAGGTGCAAATGTGTATTTCGAAAATCAGCGCATTCCTGTCTCCATTGTGCACGTGCAAGAGCCTTACATGAGCGAATGGGAGTTGCATTTCAACATTCCAGCAAAGGCATGGAAAATGAAACGCTCGCACATTCGCGCATACGCCCACGACGGAAATCAACTCTTCAACGATGTGCTCATTCCTCTTTCATACGGAAGACCCGTGAAGAAGTCCTTCCAACTAAAACGAAAAGACACCCGCGCTACAGTCATGTATTTCGCTATGGTCGATCGTTTTAAAAATGGAAAAAAGGAAAACGACCGTCCGACAAACGACCCGCGCATTAAACCCATCGCAAACAATTTGGGGGGTGATTTAGTTGGAATTACGCAAGCCATTGAATACGGATACTTCAAGAAGTTAGGAACGAATACCATCTGGATTTCACCCATTACCAAGAATGCTGAGGGCGCATGGGGATTGTGGGACAAAGGCGGAGACACAAGCATGTTCAGCGGATACCACGGCTATTGGCCAACGTCGCTTCGAACCATCGATGATCGCTTCGGGACGGAAGAAGAATTCAAGAACTTGTTGAAGGTCGCACACAAACACAAGATGAATGTCTACCTCGATTACGTAGCTCATCACGTGCATCAAGATCATCCGTTAATCAAAGAACACAAAGATTGGGTAACGCCATTGTATCTTCCAGACGGAAGTATGAATACCGAGCGCTGGGACGATCAGCGTTTGACAACGTGGTTCGATGTCTTCCTTCCAACATGGGATTTCGCGAAACCTGAAGTGGTGAGTGCACTAACAGACACTGCCATGTTTTGGGTAACGAATTACGATCTAGACGGATTCCGTCACGATGCTACGAAGCACATCCGCACAGAATTCTGGACCACACTTACTTCGAAAGTCAAGGCAAGTGGAAAGAATGTTTTTCAAATTGGAGAAACATACGGAAGCCCTGAGCTGATTCAATCTTACATTGGAAGTGAGCAAATGGATGCACAGTTCGATTTCAATTTATACGACGCGGCGGTAGATGCCTTCGCTAAACCAGAAACAAGTTTCGCGAATTTGGGAAGAGTCATTCAAGAGAGTGCGAAGTATTACGGTTCTCACCACATGATGGGAAACATCACTGGCAATCAAGACCGCGCGCGTTTCATTTCATACGCCGACGGAAGCGTGAAGTTTGAAGAAAACGCGAAGCAAGCCGGATGGTCGCGCAAGATTGAGCACAAAGACAATGTTGGATATGTTCGCTTGGAACAACTCACCGCATTCTTAATGTCGGTTCCGGGAATTCCGTGTATCTATTACGGAGATGAAATTGGAATGCCGGGTGGAAATGATCCGGACAACAGACGCATGATGCGCTTCGATCAGTTGAATAGCGAGGAGACAGCACTGCGCACTTCAACACAAAAATTAGTAAAACTGAGAAGAAAGAATTTGCCTCTGATTTACGGTGAGACTTATGTGATGCAAGCAGATGAAAAGGCTTTGGTTATAGCAAGAAAATACCTCGGTCAAATTTCCATCGCAGTCTTCGCAAAAGGCGAGGGCAATGTGAACATCACGCTCCCGGGTTATTGGAAAGGCAAGGTGAGTACAGACGGATTGGAAGTTGTTTCAACCGATGCAGGTTCTAACTCTTACACGTTGAAAGTGGGTGGAAAAGGATACGGATTCTTCTTCGTGAAATGAACCACATTCTCCCGAATAACAAAATAAGTACGCTGAAAGAATTCGCGCTTCAGCGAATAGGAGAGGTGTACGATGCAAGAGAAGCGCGAAATGTCGTGAACGAATTGTTCAGACATTATTTGAATTTCTCAGCTGCCGACTTGGTGGTAAAAGCGAACGATACCGTTAGCGAATCGCAAATGCTCTTGATTTACAAAGCCGCCAAGCGTATTGCGCAGCACGAACCTTTGCAATATGTTTTGGGTTCTGCGTATTTCTTCGGAATGGATTTACACGTGAACAATTCTGTTCTCATCCCTCGTCCAGAAACTGAAGAGTTGGTGAGGTGGATACTAGAAACAATAAAACCGAATAATCATTCGGTTCTTGACATCGGAACCGGCTCAGGCGCCATTGCCCTCGCTTTAAAAAAAGCACAACCGAATTGGAATATATGTGGAGTAGACGTTTCGAGAGAAGCCCTGCAAATAGCTCAAAGAAATTCCGCTGAATTAGAGTTGGAAGTGGAGTGGAAGGAAGTGGATATTCTAGCAGAAAATTTACCGGAAGGAAACTGGAAGTGCATCGTCTCGAATCCGCCATACATAAATGTTTCAGAAGGAAATGAAATGCGCAAATCAGTTGTTCAACACGAACCACATCTCGCGCTCTTCGTCCCGGAAAACGATCCGCTTTTGTTTTACAGACGCATTCTTGAATTGGCTAACAATTGCTCAACCGTTCAACACGTCTTCTTCGAAATTCACGAGAATTACGCTACTGAAACTTTAGCTCTTGGAGAGTCAATGAACTGGAAAGGAGAATTGAAAAAAGATCTTCAGGGGAAATCTCGCATGCTCCTCTTTACGAAGTAATCTTGCGAAGCACCTTTGACATTGTCAACCTTGCAAAGCACCTTTGATGTCATCAACCTTGTTTAACATCTTTGGCTCCGCCAATCTTTCACTTAGTGAATTAGCCTTCCATCCCGCCTTCGTTCGACTTCATGTTCTTGCGCTTGAACAACTGCGAATCCATCTTTCCAAATTTCCATGAAATGTT
>JBILOU010000049.1:0-16290 GCA_044374295.1 Flavobacteriales bacterium
GTAAAACTTAATCTTCGGTTCCGTCCCACTCGGACGCGCGCTGATCTTGCTGCCGTCGGTTAAGATGAATTGCAAGACGTCTGAACTTGGATAGGGGAGTGTGGTTGTTTCTCCGGTAATCATGTTTTTGCAGGTGCCTGCTTTCACATCGTGCAATTCTGCCAGTGCTACTCCGCCAAGGGTTTGAGGAGGTTGGTTGCGTAAGCGCGACATCATGCTCTGAATCTGAGCAACGCCGTCAATTCCCTTCAACGTAATACTCACCAACTCTTCCTGGAACACCCCGTGTTGCAAGTAAAGGTCTTTCAACATTCCCCACATCGTTGTTCCTTTGCTCTTCGCATACGCCGCTATCTCTGCAAACTGAACCGCCGACAACACAGCGTCTTTGTCGCGAACAAAATCACTCACCAAATAGCCGTAGCTCTCTTCTCCTCCGGCGACGAAATTCTCTTTCCCTTCTTTCTCTTTGATTAATCCCGCTATGAACTTGAATCCTGTAAGCGTGTCGTAACAAGGCACACCGAAAGACTGCGCAATGCGTGCAATCAATTCGGTTGTTACAATCGTCTTTCCAATAAATGAATGCTCAGGTAATTTTCCTTTTTCCTTTCCAACCAACAAACGGTAATACACCAACAAGCTTCCCGCCTGATTTCCATTAATCAATACCAATTCATTCTGATCGTTTCTCACCGCCAATCCCACACGATCGGTATCTGGATCAGTTCCCAAAACCAATTCAGCATTCACCTTCTCTCCCAATTCCAACGCCATCTTCATAGCAGACTTCTCTTCCGGATTCGGCGACTCCACCGTGGGGAAATTCCCGTCAGGCACCGCCTGTTCTTCCACCACACTCACATTCGAAAATCCCAACGCCGACAACGTCTTCGGCACCAACGTTATCCCCGATCCGTGTATAGAAGTGTACACAATAGAGATATCACTCTCACCCTTCACAGCCTCTTCCGAAAGCGTTAACCCACGAACGAGTTCTAAGTATTTTTCTTCAACATAAAGAGGCACTTGGTGCACTAGGTCCGATGGAAGGTTCTTCGAAAGGTCCTGTGGAAGGTCGTTCCGAAGGTTCTTTGAAAGGTCTAATCGAAGGTCATTCTGAAGGTGCTTCGCAAGACCTTCCGCAGGACCTTGTGCAACACCTTTCGTAGAACCTTCCACAGGACCTTGCACCGCACCTTGCATAGCACCTGTCATAACACCTCTCACTTCTTCAATAATTCCAAGGTCATTCGGCGGCAAAATCTGCCCGCCGTCGCTCCAATAAACCTTGTAACCGTTGTACTCTTTCGGGTTGTGCGAAGCGGTGATAACGATACCTGCTGTACACTTCAATTCACGAACGGTGAACGACAACAACGGGGTCGGACGCAATTCAGAATACAGATAAACACGAATGCCATTTTCAGCGAGAATATCTGCAGCAATTTGCGCGAAGTAACTCGAGTTATTCCTCGAATCATAAGCAATCGCCACAGACCCTTCTCCTCCCACTTGCGCATGGTGTTTCAAAATATAATTCGCCAACCCTTGCGTGGCCATTCCCACGGTATACTTGTTCATGCGCATACTTCCCACACCCATCACACCGCGCAAACCGCCTGTTCCAAATTCCAAATCGGAATAAAACGAATCAATAAACAACTTCTCATCTTCACGCTCCATGCGTTCAATCTCTGCACGCGTCTCTGCGTCTAAATCGTAAGTCTTCCACAAGCGTGCTTTTTCTTTGGCGGATTCTAAGGGGGTCATTTCTTGTTTGTTTGAAACAAATATAATCACTTCGTGATCAATCATCTTTGATGATCAATCCTATGGATCAATCGCTTTGCGATCAATCGTTCCGATTAATCCGAAGGATTGATCACCGCAGGTGATTGATTGCACAGCAATTGATCTGACAACGTCAGATTGATCACCCCTTCAAACAACCCAACGGCACTACCCAAACGCCATCGTTGCGTTGATAAGCGAATTGTCCGCCGGTAAGAATCATAAGAAAGGAGGGCTCTCCCATTTTTTCGGTGTCAATCTTATTTTTGATAGCGAGAAGATTTGCTGCGGCTTCTTCAATTTGTTTTTGTCCTAATTTCACTTCAATCGCAGCCCATTTACCGTTGCGTAATCGGACAATGAGGTCTGACTCTAGACCTGATTTATCGCGGTAATGAAATACATCTCCGTCGTTGGCTTGGGCGTAAATACGAACGTCTCGGGTGCAAAGTGACTCGAATAGAAAACCGAAATATTCAAAATCTTTCAAAATACCTTCTGGTTCCGTTCGCATAATTGAAGTGGCGATTGATGGATCTACAAAGTGCCTTTTCTCAGACGTGCGAATTGCGGTTTTAGAACGAAGTGAAGGCTGCCAGGCTTGTAAGTCCTCAACAACGAAAATTCGTTTCAAGGCATTTATGTAGGTACTTACAGTCTTCTCGGAAATACTTTTGTCGGTAGCTTCAATGTCTTCAATGATGGTCGAATAATTGGCAATGGTAGAAATATTGCGCGCTAAAGAACGCATAAGCAGGCGAACTCTTTCTGGATTTTTTTCAACTGAATCGACTTCTGAGACGTCGTGATTAATAACGGATTCTACATACGAGTTTGCCATGCGCAGCGCTGCTTTTCCTTCGAGCTGAAGGCTAGCTGGCCAACCACCACGACAGATGGCAAAAGCAATTTGTTCTATGCTAAGTTCCGATGTGGCTTCGTTGATTTTTAACGGATTGTTGAATAAATCGCCAAGTGAAATACTACCGTTTGATTCCTTCGATTCGAATAGGCTCATTGGACGCATTTTTATGCGAGAAATTCTTCCTGTGCCTGTATGTGCTGTAACGTTATCGTTAGGTACTGCAGAACCTGTTAGAATGAATTGTCCGAGCTCGTTTCGTTTATCTACTTCAAACCGCACAGCGTCCCAAAGTACCGGAGCCATTTGCCATTCATCAATAAGTCTAGGGTTAGCTCCAGTTAGTAAAAGCGAAGGTTTCGCATCTGCTAAAGCCAAGTACGAAGCAGACTGATCGGGATCCTGCAAGAAGATCACACTTTTCGCGGCTTGCTGTGCCGTGCTCGTTTTTCCACACCACTTCGCCCCTTCTATTAAAACAGCTCCTGATGCCCTTAAAGCGAGTTGTAATTCCTCATCCCCGAGTCGCTTTAGATATTTTTTCTTAGCCATTGTAAAAGAATGTTTTAGAGTGCAAATATACACAAAACTTCCGAGTTTGGCACGTTTTTACTTCCGAGTTTGGCACGTTTTCACTTCCGAGTTTGGCACATGACCAGCGGAGCTTGTCATCACCTGCGGTGATCAATCATCTTTGATGATCAATCGCCTTGCGATCAATCGTTCCGATTAATCCGAAGGATTGATCACCGCAGGTGATTGATTGCACAGCAATTGATCTGACAACGTCAGATTGATCACGAAGTGATTAAAAGCCCCATAGGGCGACATGTGAAATGCCCCCAGTGAAGCTGGGGGATAGAATCTCTGCAAATGAATCAATCTTGAAGAGACCAGCATCTCTTTGCTTGTAAAAGAAGAAAATCTCTAAACCTTTTTCCCTCTCAAGAATCTGTCTCAGTTTTTAGTTTCCCAGCCAGTCGAAGACATTCGCCGAAGGCATTCGTTGCTTCGCAACATTCGTGCTTCGCACATTCTTCCCTAAGAAAAAACACGTTGTATATTTGGAGGATGGTCTTCAGCTCCGCCATCTTCCTCACCATCTTCCTCCCAGCCTTCCTGCTGCTGTATTGGATATGCCCGAAGAAATTCAAGAATGCCTTCTTGTTGCTGTCAAGTGTGTTCTTCTACGCGTGGGGTGCGCCGAAATTTATCTTTGTTATAATAGGAACCACGCTCATCGATTTTTTCTTGGTGGGAAGAATGGATCGAAGCAAGAACGAGACGGAACGAAAACTCATCTTAGTCTTTTCCGTCGTGATGAACCTGGGACTGCTGGTTTATTTCAAGTACATGAACTTCTTCATAGAGAATGTGAATGTAGCCATGAAGGGTATGGGGTTGGAAAGCAGCATTCCGTGGACGAAGTTGGTGCTTCCAATAGGAATTTCGTTTTACACGTTTGAGACGCTGACCTACGTAGTAGATGTTTTTAGAAGAGTACACAACCCGCTGAAGAATTTCTGGGACTATCAGTTGTACATCATTCTTTTTCCGAAATTGATTGCCGGTCCCATCATTCGGTATCACGACATTGCCGATCAAATAACCGATCGCTCAGCACGTGACAACAGTACCGAACGTTTGTTCGGTTTTTATCGGTTTTGCATTGGACTCGGAAAAAAAGTACTGATCGCAAACACCTTCGCTGCCTTCGCCGACAGCGTATACGGCAATGCTGAAACAGGTTTAGGTGCGCTCGATCCGAATACATTGGCCGCAGGAACCGCATGGCTGGCGGCGATTTCCTACACCCTTCAGATTTATTTCGACTTCAGCGGATACTCAGACATGGCCATTGGTATTGGACGCATGATCGGTTTCAAATTCCCTGAGAACTTCAACAATCCGTATATCTCCCAAAGCATCACCGAATTCTGGAGGCGTTGGCACATGACCTTGGGAAGTTGGATGCGCAATTACCTCTACATTCCTTTGGGTGGAAACAAGGTGAACAAAGGACGTTTGTATTTCAATCTATGGTTGGTGTTTTTACTTTCCGGCTTGTGGCACGGCGCCTCTTGGAATTACATCATTTGGGGCGCATGGCACGGATTGTTCCTTGTCTTGGAACGCGCATTCTTATTGAAGGCCATGAGTTCCATTGGGAAGATTACGCGCGTGGCCTTTACGTTTGTGGTGGTGGTGATCGGATGGATATTCTTCCGTGTGGAAGATCTTGCTTCGGCATGGGGATACACCGCAGCGCTATTTGGTGGAAACGGAAGAAGTGTGAGCATGGCTATAGACAATGAATGGATCGTGCTCGGAACATTGGCTTTTGTCTTTTCCTTTTTCCTTCTACTTCCAAAAACACAAAAAATTCAGGATGCTGTTTTCGGAGAGCGCGATTTAAGAAACGTTGGACACGTGGTCATGACGTGCGTTGCCGCTCTGCTATTCATCTTGTCATTGAGTTACGTCACGGCCAGTGGGTTTAATCCGTTTATTTATTTTCGATTCTAATGAAGAGTAATAAACTGCATACCTTTTTGTTCGCCTTGGTCATTGCGGCTTTGTTTCTTCCCATGATTCAAATGCTTGTTCCGTTTGCTGAAGTCAGCTATTTGTACGGCGCTATTGTTCCAACAAAGAAAGAGTCAATTACCGCAGAGTCGTGGTTTAACGGCACATATCAAGAGAATAGAAACAAGTTCATTAACGAGCAATTCGGATTTCGCAACACTGCTGTTCGTCTGCACAATCAGATTGCATTCTCACTTTTCAGGAAGGCGAAGGCCAACGGGGTGATTATTGGGAAGGAAGATTATTTGTACGAAATTAAATACATAGACGCGTTTCGCGGTGCTGAAGAGGTGAGCCAGTCGAAAGTAGATTCGAACCTCGTTATGCTGAAAGCACTTCAAACTAAATTGAAAGAAAAAGGCATTGAATTGGTAGTGGTCATGAATCCAGGGAAAGCTTCTTTTTATCCGGAATACATTCCCGATGAGTTCCCCATTCTTTCCAACCGAAGTTATTATTCCGAATACCAGAAAGGCTTGGAAGCACAGGGCATTCAGCACATAGACTTTGGAAAAAGGTTTCGTGAAATGAAGGGCAAAACGCTTGCGCCGCTCTTCCCGAAGACCGGCATTCATTGGAGTCAGTATGGCGCAACGTTAGCAGCCGATTCTCTGGTGAATTATTGCATGCAACTTTTTGGGAAGAACTTGAACGAGTTCGCTTGGAACAAGAAAGACCTTCCTCTTTCCACCACCACAGAAAGTGTAGACGACGACATTGGTATGGGCATGAACTTGCTTTTCCCAATAGAACCGTTGCCCATGGCTTATCCGCGCGTTGGCCTGAACAGTAAGTACAGCGTAGACTTCGGAAACACGGGCATTCAACCCAAGGTGGCTGTTATTTCAGACAGTTACTTTTTCAATTTGATGCAATTGCCGTGGGCGCCGGATATTTTTTCCGAATTGAATTTTTATTTCTACAACAAGCAGCTGCATCATTTGCCAGGCGGTGAAACTTCGAATGCCGACGTCTTGTCTGAGATGCAGGACATTGAGAAGTCGAACATCGTGTTTATTATGGCCACGGAGTGCAACATGGATAAGCTGGGCTGGGGATTTATTGCCAGTGCCTACAATTATTTCGTAATGGGAGAGACCAAAAATTCGTTTGAATTGCGCATGCAAAAATTCAAGAATAATATCCTTTCTGACCCGGCCTGGATAAAAGCCATTGAAGAAAAGGCCAAGCTGAATAAGGTTTCCATTGATACCATGATTATGCGTGATGCGCGTTATATGGTGGAAATGGAATATTCGAGGGGAAATTAGAATTACGCTCTTGCCTGTTGTATTTTCGCGATGCAAATGAAACTGGTCATCATTCCCACCTACAACGAGCGCGAGAACATTGTTGAAATGATTCACGCGGTGCTCGATCAACCTACAGGGTTTCATTTGCTTATTGTAGACGACGGTTCACCAGATGGGACTGCAGCTATGGTAAAAGAAAAGCAAACTGAATTTGCTGGAAGATTGCATATCCTTGAGCGCAGCGGAAAGCTGGGTCTAGGAACCGCGTACATTGCGGGATTCAAATGGGGATTGGCGAATAACTACGAATACATTTTCGAAATGGATTGCGATTTTTCGCACAATCCGAAAGACCTTCCTCGTCTGCTTGAAGCGTGCGAAAAGAATCACGGCGTAGCTGTCGGTTCTCGCTACGTGAAAGGCGGAGGCACAGTTGATTGGCCGTGGCACAGAAGAGTCATTAGTAAAGGTGGAAGTATATACGTCAACTTAATTTTAGGTTTGGGCGTAAACGACAGCACCGGCGGATTCGTTTGTTACCACCGCGATGTTCTTTCGAAGATGAATCTCGATGCCATTCAGTTTATCGGTTATGCGTTTCAAATTGAAATGAAATACAAGGCGAAGCGCCTCGGATTCAAGATTGCAGAAGTTCCTATTCTATTCGCCGATCGTGTGAAGGGAACAAGCAAGATGAGCCTGAATATTTTTCATGAAGCATTCTTTGGCGTATTGAAAATGCGCTTTCAAAAAATATAACACTTATGCAAGTCATCAAAAACATCACCGTTGTTAATGAAGGAAAACAAACGGTCAGTGACGTATGGATTAACGGTTCGAAAATCGCACATGTCGTGCCTGTTGGCACAATAGACTACAACAACGCCACGTCCATTGCAGACGGAACGGGAAAGCACTTGTTTCCAGGTTTAATCGATGATCAGGTGCACTTCCGCGAGCCAGGATTGACGCACAAAGGAGATCTTACGACTGAATCTGCTGCTGCTGCTGCGGGTGGAGTGACTTCATACATGGAAATGCCGAACACCAGTCCGAGTGCAACAACACTTGAATTGCTCGAGCAGAAGTTCAAGCGCGCGGAAGAAGTATCAACTGTGAACTACAACTTCTTCATGGGAGCCACTCCCGAGAACGCTGATATTTTGGCGCAAGTGAATCCGAAGGAAGTGTGTGGAGTGAAGATTTTCATGGGCTCTTCAACCGGAAATTTATTGGTGGAAAAGCGCGAAGCGTTGGAGATTATTTTTTCGAAGGTGAAGACACTCATTGCCACACATTGCGAAGACGACGGCATTATCAGAAGGAATTTAGAAGCGCTTCAAGCAACAGGAAGAACGCTCACTGCAGCTGACCATCCTGTTATTCGTAACGCAGAAGGATGCTATGCATCAAGTTCGATGGCTGTTGAATTGGCGAAGAAACACGATGCGCGTTTGCACATTCTTCACATAAGCACAGCACATGAATTGAAGTTGTTTACGAACGCCATTCCGATGAAGGAAAAACGCATTACGGCAGAAGCGTGTATTCATCACTTGTGGTTCACGGAAGAAGATTATGCCACGAAGGGAAACTACATCAAGTGGAATCCGGCAGTGAAATCATTCAACGACCGAATGAACATTCGGGAGGCGGTGAACGACGGAAGAATTGACGTCATTGCCACCGATCACGCTCCGCACACCATAGAAGAAAAGGAACAAGAGTACCTGAAAGCCCCAAGCGGCGGACCGTTGGTTCAACACAGTTTGCAAGCGTTAATTGATCTTCACAGACAAGGTGTTTTCACCCTAGAAAAAATAGTAGAAAAGGCCTCTCATGCCGTTGCCGACCTATTTCAAATCGATGGTCGCGGATACATTCGCGAAGGCTACTTCGCCGACTTCGTCATGGTAGATCTATCTTCTCCGTATACCGTTACCAAAGAAAACCTCTTATACAAATGCGGCTGGTCTCCGTTCGAAGGACATACGTTTTCGAGCACCATTGTTTCAACTTGGTGTAACGGTAAGTTGGTGTTTGAGAATGGGAAGTTGACGGGTGAGAAGAGTGGAATGGCGCTCACGTTTGCGCGTTAATTTTCCCTTCGGGACAAATCCCTCTGGGACTTATCCTTTCAGGACAAATCCCTCTGGGACGTATCCTTTCAGGACTTATCCCGTAGGGATGTATCCTTTCAGGACTTATCCCGTAGGGATGTATCCTTTCAGGACTTATCCCTCTGGGACGTATCCTTTCAGGACTTATCCCGCAGGGACTGAGGATTTTTACTTTTTAAAAAACTCCCCAAAAACAAATACCCCAACAATCCACCGTACGGAATGCTGATGTACCACGTGCCGCTAATCATGCATCCTCCTGATGAGCAACCTACGAAATAGTAATACGCCCAACCGGCGAGGCAGCCGATGGCGATAGCAATAAATTCTTTGCGGCGTTTCTTTAGGAATTCGTTCATTTCTTTTCGCAAGTATTTATTCCAAAAGGAACGTAGAGTGGACAGAATGAAACTAGGCTAGTCAAAAAGAAAACAGCACCCAGCGCGAGTAACGTGTTTCCTAAAAATCCAGAAACGGTATCGGTGAAAAATAAGTAAGCAAAAACAATTGCTGCTACAACGCGCAATCCGCGATCGAAATTCCCCATGTTCTTTTTCATAATCTTTAATTTTAAACGAAGGTCGTGGGTTGAGAGTTGGAGTTTGGTAACATGGGTTACATACACCCAAAGGGATGACACTCTTCGAGTGATGACCACTGCGTGGATGACACTTCGTGATGACCGTTCCGGATGACGCTCCGCGAAGCGGTCATCGAACTTGTTCGTCATCGATTGTAAATCGTCATCAAACGAAGTTTGTCATCACGCAGTGTCATCCGCTCCGCGGTAAAAATGTAAAAAATAAACATGTAATTCGGCAAAATATCGAATTAAGTCATTATTTTTGACAAATGAACCCTGTTTTAGAGCTATTAAAATTCAAAGACCAACCCATTGGTACGCAAGTGTTATTGGGAATATTGAGGGATTATAGCCGTCCGTATGATAAGATTAATGATCTTGTTCAACAGGGATATATTGCTCAATTGAGAAAGGGGTTGTACATGATTTCTTCAAAGGTGAGTAATACTTTTCCCGAATCCTTTTTAATCGCCAATCAATTGTACGGTCCGAGTTATGTGTCCATAGATTCGGCTTTGTCTTATTGGGGATTCATTCCAGAGAGAGTATTCGAGACAACGAGTGTAACAGTGCGTCTTTCAAAGAATTTCTCTACGGAAGTCGGAACCTTTAGTTTTACGCATATCCCGAAATCGTATTATCCTTTGGGTATTCAGTCCGTAGCCTTAACGGAAACACAGCACGTGCTAATGGCCAGTCCCGAGAAAAGTCTTTGCGACAAAATAATAACCACAAGTGGCATAAACCTTCGAAGTAAAAAGCAAGCCCAATCATATTTGTTGGATGATCTGCGAATAGATTATGAAAAACTGGTCGAGTTGAATGTTACTGAAATGTCGAATTGGCTCTCGTTAGCGCCAAAAGCGAATAGTTTGAAAACACTCATTGAAGCAATTTCAGAATTATGATAAAACAATGGATTGAATCCTACGAGCCGAAGAATGTTCAAGAAACAGAACAAGCTCTTAGAGAGATTATGCAAGAGATTACACTTGCAGGATTGCACAGAGCTAATTTTTTTAAGCACGCAGCATTTTACGGTGGTACTGCGCTTAGAATATTCCACGGTCTGGAGAGGTTTTCGGAAGACTTAGACTTTTCTCTTGTAGAAAAAAATCCTGACTTCAAGTTAGAGCCTTTTTTCAATGCTGTAATTGAAGAGTTTGAATCGCTGGGATTGAAGGTAAGTCTTCATCAAAAAATAAAGTCGAAAAGTTCGTCAATAGATTCAGCCTTTTTGAAGTCTGACACCTTGTGGAATGAGTTGGTTTTCGAAAGCTCGATACCACAGCTGCGAATGACCACAAAACCTGTGATTAAAATAAAAATTGAAGTCGATACCAATCCACCCCTTCATTTTGAAACTGAAAATCTCCTCTTAACTAAGCCGTTTTCTTTTTACGTCAATTGCTTTACATTGCCCAATCTGTTCGCTGGAAAAATGCATGCTTTACTTTTTCGAAAATGGAAAGACAGAGTGAAAGGCCGCGACTGGTATGACTTAGCGTGGTATATTAAGAATGGAGTGCAACTCAACTTAGAACACTTTTGCAATCGCGCAATCGAAAGCGGCGATTGGCAAGATTCAACCATTAGCAAGGCACAATTAATTTCCTTGTTAGAAAATAAAATCAATTCAGTCGATATAAATAAAGTCAAAGACGATGTCATTCGTTTTATTCCTGATCAATCGGAATTAGACATTTGGTCGAATGAGTATTTTCAGGCATTGATCAGAAAATTGAAGTAACAATCAATCAACTTCGTTGATCAATTTCTGCGCGATCAATTGCGTTTCAATCAATCCTGCGGATGCAGTTTATCGCGAAGCGATTGATACGAAGTATTGATTTCGAAGAAATTGATCACCGAAGGTGATTGATTGTCTCCGACAATTGATCACGCAGTGATTGATCCGCAGGATTATCGTATTTTCGCCCCCATGAAATCTATCATCACCACCTTCTTCCTCACAACAATCACCCTCCTTTCCTTCGCTCAAACCTCAACCATCACCGGTGTTGTTGAAGGGGTTGATGCTGGAAAGACAGAGAACTTAGCTTTCGTGAGCGTGAGTGTTCATGCGGTGAAGGACAGTTTGGTGTTGAAGGCAACGGCTTCGGATAACGGTGGATTATTCAGTTTGGAAATTGAAAGTGCCGATTCAGTGTTGGTGTATTTCAACATCATCGGATACAAACCTATTTGGAAGATGATTGCGGCGAGTGCGAGTGTGAACCTCGGAACGGTGCAATTGACAAGGATTTCAGCGGTGACGTCTGAAATGGAATTTGTGGCGAAGAAACCGTTGGTGCAAGTGCAAGCAGATAAAACCATTTTCAATGTGGAAGGAACGGCGAATGCGGTTGGATTGAATGCCTTGGAATTGTTGCGCCGCGCACCAGGTGTTGTGATCGACAACAACAACAACATTTCCGTAAAAGGGAAGTCTGGAATTACGGTGTACATCGACGGAAGAATTTCTCCCCTTCAAGGTTCGCAGTTGTCTGACTTCTTGAAAAGCACGCCTTCTTCATCCATTGAAAAAATTGAGATCATCACGAATCCTTCTGCACGCTTCGATGCCGCAGGAACTGCTGGTATTCTGAATATTGTGATGAAGAAGAACAGCAACTACGGACAAAATGCGACGTTCGGATTGGGTTATGGAAATCAGGTGTACGGAAAGATTAACGGTTCCTTAACCTACAACAGAAGAAAAGGGAAGACCAATGTATACGCGACGTACGGAAATAATTTTTCAGAAGATTGGGGGTATATGCGTTTCTATAAAGAACAGAACGGAATCTTCTTCGATCAGAATTCATACACTTATTCCAAGAACAAATCTCACTATGGAAAGGCGGGTATTGATATTTCCATCAACGACAAAAACACCATCGGCTTTTCAGTGAATGGCAATCTTTCAAACGATCTTTGGGATAGTCACGGTTCAACGCCTATTGGAAGTATAGCGCCGGGTGCCGGAGTTGACAGTACCTTGGAAGCGAATTCTACAAACGATGGATATCGCAACAATTACGGAGCGAATGTGAACTACCAATGGAAGGGATCGAACGAGAAAGAACTTACCGTTGATGCGAATTATGGATTATATGACATTGACAACGGGAACTTCCAACCTAACAGATACATAGGTTCTGACGGAACCTTGTTGAACGAACGTGTTTATCAAAATAATACAGCAACTAAAATTAACATTGCTATTGTTCGCGCTGACTACAGTTTCAGTTGGAAAAAAATCAAGTGGGAGGCGGGGTTGAAAGGCACGCAGGTGAACACGAACAACAAGCTTGACTTCTTCAATGTGTATGGAAATGTTTTCAGTGTGGATTCAAATCTCACCAATGCATTCGACTATAAGGAACGCGTGCTAGCGGCATACGCCAACGCTTCTGGGAAGTATAAAAAATTCGGATGGCAAGTGGGAGTGCGAGCTGAAAACACGAAAAGCAACGGCGAGTTATTCGCACTAACACCGCAACCTCTTTCGAAAGTCGATCGCTTGTACACGAACTTCTTTCCAAGTGCGGCAATCACCTTCGATCACAAAGAAACAAGCACGTTCAACTTAACGTACAGTCGCAGAATTGACAGACCAAGTTACCAGTCGTTGAATCCATTCGAGTCGCGTCTCGACGAACTTTCGTATTCACGCGGTAACGCGTTCCTTCAACCCCAATACACCGATGCGTTTGAGTTGAGTCACACTTTGTTCTACATGATAACGAGTTCAATTGGTTATAGCAAGACCAACGGATTCTTCACCGAGATAACTGATACCACAGAGTTTTCGCGTTCGTTCATTCAAACGCGCAACCTCGGTTATCGCGAAAACATCACCTTCAACTTAGGGAGTCCGATTTCTTTTGCCAAGTGGTGGGACGGTTATGTGAACATGGGCGTGTATAACATTCACAACCGCGCAACTTTCGAAGACGGCAACACCATTGACCTTCGCGCAACGTCGTACAACATCTTCATGCAAAATACCTTTAAGTACAACAAGACCACTTCGTTTGAACTCTCAGGATTCTTCAACGGTCCAAGCGTTTGGGGCGGCACCTTCCGCAACAAACCAATGGGTGGAATGGACGTTGCTTTCCAAAAAACCTTCTTAGACGAAAAGCTCGTTCTTCGCCTCGCCTACGGCGACATTCTTCGCACCATGCGTTGGAGAGGAATTTCTCAATACGCCGGTCTTTACATGGACGCTAGCGGCCTCTGGGAATCGCGCACCGCGCGCATCAACCTCACTTGGAAGATTGGGAATCAGAAGTTGAAAGAGAAGAAGGCTTCTCAAGTAGATGAATTCAAAAGAGTCAAATAATCGCTTCGCGATCAATACTTCGTATCAATCACTACGTGATCAATCGTCAAAGACGATCAATACTTCGTATCAATCACTACGTGATCAATCTCTTCGAGATCAACTGCATCCGCAGGATTGATTGCAACGCAATTGATCTCGAAGAGATTGATCTGACGAAGTCAGATTGATTGGACTCCGTCCAATTGAAGGAAACATTTTTTCCATTTTTCGTTTCCAGTGTGAATTTTGTGTTTATCTTCGCGGCGATTTGGAAAACAAGAAGAAACATATTCTCATGGAAACGCTTCCGCTGTTCCTGAAGTTTGGGATTAAAAGCCTGACCATGGACGATATTGCGCGGAAGCTCTGTATCTCAAAGAAGACGCTGTATGCGCATGTGAAAGACAAAGAAGATTTGTTGGAAAATGCGGTGGTCTTATTCAGCAAGGCAGAGCAACATCAGATTGAAGAAATTTGTGGAAGAGGTTTGAATGCGATAGATGAAAGTCTAGAGATCAAGCGCTGGGTGTTGGAAATGTTGCAAAACATTCATCCGTCTGTGGCTTACGACATGGAGAAATTTCATCCGCGTGTACATCAGAAAATGCTCGCTTCCCGTCAGGCCATTATTTACAAATGCGTTTTCGAGAACATTGTAAAAGGACAAAAAGACGGTTTGTACAGAAAGGAAATTAATCCAGACGTATTGGCCAAACTGTATGTTGGAAGAATGGAAGCCATGTTCGATCAGGATTTGTTTCCAAGCAAAGAATACAACGTGAGTGATATTTATATGGAATGGTTTTCCTACCACATTCACGGAATGGCGACTGTTAAAGGGATAGAATTATTGAACAAAAACATTCTGAACTCTTCCCCTTCAACCAAGAAAAAATCAACTAAAAAGCAATAATTCAATTCATGATACAATTCAACATAAACAAAAAAATAAGTGTCCTGCTCGCTGTGGCGCTTGGTTTTGTTTCTCTCGGAAACGCCCAGCAGGCGCTGACCTTGGCTGCAGCGAAAGAGTATGCGTTAAAGAATGCGTTCCAACTGAAGAACTCACAAATGGACGCGCAATCGGCGAAACTGCAAACAGAAGAGCTTATCGCTATCGGACTTCCGCAAATCAGCGGTTCTATTCAGTACCAGAATTTCATTGACCGTCCAACAAGTATTTTACCTGGAGATTTCTTCGGTATGCCCGGACAAAACGTTGCTGTGCAATTCGGTGTTCCGCAAACGATAACGGCCGGTATTAACGCTTCGCAGTTGTTGTTCGACGGTTCATGGCTGGTTGGTTTGCAAGCATCGAAAGCCTACGCTGCTTTGCAAAACAAGAACATCATCAAAAGCGAAATCGATGTCAAGAAGGCGACTGAAGAGGCGTATCATTACGCTGTAATTGCGCAAGAAAGCATTGCATTGTTAACAGCATCGCGCGATTTGTTAGTTACCACCTTGGATCACACGAAAGCGTTGAACAAAGAGGGATTTGTAGAAACACAAGACGTTGAGCAATTGACCCTTTCATTGAATGAATTGGAAGCACGCATTCGCGTTGCAGAAACACAAGCAGTTATTGCGAAGGCACTATTGAAATTCACCATAGGAATGAACGTTGACGAAGATATTACGCTTGCAGACAACAGCAAAACCATACTGGAAGCCTTCAACGCTCAATTGATTCAAACACCTTTCAATGCAGATAACCTTATCGACAATCAAATTATCAAGGAAGGATTATCGCTTCAAAAATTAAACGTGAAGAACGAACAAGCGGGTTTGCTTCCGAACCTTGCTGCCTTCTACAGCCTTCAACGTCAGGCGCAACGTCAAGAATTTAACTTTTTCGACGGAGATGAGGAGTGGTATCCGACACAGTTGTGGGGACTTTCAATGAATATCCCGATTGTTTCTGGCGGACGTAAAACCAAGAGCATTCAGCGTGCTGAAGTGGAAGTGAAGCGCATGGAAGAGACGCTAACGTTTTCAACCAACGCAGCGAAATTGGAATATCAAGTTGGAATGGCTGAATACATGAACGCTACGCAGAACGTAGACTTGGCCATGCAGTCGTACAATTTGGCTTCAAGCATTTTGCAGAAGACGCAAATTAAATTCGATCAAGGAACTTCTTCAAGCTTCGAATTGTCGAGACAAACTTCGCAATTGTTGCAAGCACAAGTATCCCTTATTCAAGCGCGTTTAAGTTTAATGAACGCTCAAACCAGACTTTCAAAATCGTTGAACGCATTATAATATTTAAGAAAAAATGAAATCCATGTATATCTCTAAAATCGCAGCTTCATTAGGATTAGCTGCTGTGTTGTTGGCCTCTTGCGGATCGAAAGATAAGAATGCAGAGTTGAACGATTTGAAAGCGAAGCGTTCTGAATTAGACGGACAAATTGCATCGCTTGAAAAAGAATTGGGAATCACCAACGCTACGAAAGCAAGAAAGGTTGTGACTACCGATGTAGTAACAGCACCATTCAAACATTGTGTTGAAATTCAAGGAACGGTAGATGCAGAAAACAACGTGGTTGTTGCTCCGCAAATTCCTGGATTGGTAACGAAGATTTATGTGAACGAAGGCGATGCTGTTCAAGCAGGACAGTTGTTAGCAGAGACGGACAACAGTGCGTATGCTGCGCAGATCGCGGCTATTCAACCACAATTGGAATTGGCGAAAGACGTGTTCTTGAGACAAGAACGTCTGTGGGAACAAAAGATCGGAAGCGAAGTGCAATACC
>JBILOU010000098.1:0-4646 GCA_044374295.1 Flavobacteriales bacterium
GGAAGAAATAGCCAATATTTTAGCGAATGAAGTTTTTTAATCTTCGAAATAGTATTGTTATCGGGATTGCCCTCGTTGCCGTGGGATGTGCGCAAGTGCGCGGATTGAACGGCGGAGCGAAGGACGTTACTCCTCCAAAATTACTTGCGCAAAGCATAGATTCTTTCGCGACGAATGTCGCAACAAATACACTCGTTCTGAACTTCGATGAATTTGTGCAAGCAGGCGCTGCGAATGAAGTCATTATCTCTCCCGCGTTAAAACAGCCGGCCACACTTATCTGTAACAAGCGCTTGGCCATGCTATCGTGGAGCGATACCCTGAAAGCGAACACGACGTACACCATAGAATTCGGCAATGCCATTTCAGATATTACTGAAGGAAATAAAACTTCGTTGAATTTTGTTTTTTCAACGGGAAGTGCACTTGACTCTGCTTCTATTAGCGGTGTAGTATACGACGCGCAAAAGGGCGGAGTGCCTGAAAAGGCTACGGTAATCTTGTATTCCGACAGTTTAATGGGATCAGTGGCATATGCGAAAAAAGTGAGCGGTAACGGCGAGTTTGTTTTCAATTATTTACCGAAAGCAAATTTCCACATAGCAGCATTTTCCGATTTAAATGAAAACAGAATTTGGGATGAAAATGAAATTGGAGATTTTATCGAAAATCCGTTTTCAACTCAAAATAATTATCCGTTGAATTTGCGCTTTTCCCCGAAAAAAGTAGAGAAAATCACAGAGGAAATGTTCAAGACAGATTCTGTTGGAAGTGGCTTCATTGTTGGCGCCTACGGAATGATTGAAAAAATTAAATTAGCCCCGTCAACGGCGAGTGTCCCGTTCAGATACGGTTCATTGGACAACAGTGATACGCTCTTTTTTGCATTAGGCGGAAGAGAAGGTTTAGCACCAAGCAACAACTTTGAAGGAGTCACTTATTCGTTCGATGAGCAGTCAGCAGACACTTTGAGTGTTTTTATTGCGAAATCTCCGAAGCTGAAGAAGTTCAAGTTTTCTGGAAGTATTCAGCAAGACCCGAAATCATTGATTTTAGTTAAAGCCCCCGCCTATGCGGTGTTGAAGCGAAACACGTGTCAAGTTACAGTGCAAGGAATTCAAGCAACAGGGACCATTGCAGAGACAAACTCGCCTTTGCATTTCGCAATACAAGCAGACGCCAATGCAAGTGAGCTTATTGGAAAAGGAAGCATTCGCATTTTGCCTGGCGCTTGGGAAACGGCATACGGCACAACGAACGATACCCTTCAAACCAATTTTGAATTTGCTTCTCCTGAGAAATTGGGAAATCTCGAGTTGTCTATGCCGTTGCTGGAAGATAAGAGCTTTAAGAAATTTGTAGAGCTTCGAAATGAAAAAGGAACTGTGGTTCGAAAAGTAAATTATGCGGAAACGCTTGTCTTTAGCGGTATTCAGCCAGGGAAGTACACGGTACGTTTGGTTCACGATGTGAACCAAAATAATCAATGGGACATTGCCCATCTTCAGAAAAAAGTAAGATGCGAACCGGTGAGCGTCTTCTCTAAACCCATTGAAGTGCGCGCTAACTGGAGCGTGAAAGTTGTTTTGAATTAGAACTTAAAGCGCGAAGCGCGCATTTTGAAAATAGGCGTCTTCTTGTTTTCGCACCACGTGCGAACAATTTCCTTCGAATCGTAATCGCCCGCATCAGCTGCGGCTTTCCAGTGCTTACACGCTTCTTCGTTTTCCTTCAACAAATAAGAAGTCTCCCCTGAATAATACAACGCTTGAACGTACGCCTTGCTTGTTGGATTGAGCATTTGTTTGAAGATCTTTTGCGCCTCTTCATACTTCTGCATATCGAGCAAAGAGATCCCCGCTTGAAGGTGCGCCTCTTCCAATGTGCTGTCTAGCGCATAGGCCTCGAGGAACGTTTCAGCTGCAGCAGCGTATTGCTTTCTTCCCTGATGAATAGCGGCATCTAGAAAATAAGCGGGGGCGTATTTTTCATTCAATGAAAAAACTGTTTCAAGCGCTGCACGGCTTTTGGAATATTTATGTTGAAGGTAGTACGCCGAAGCCAACCAATAGTAGCCTTGGAAATTCGTTTTGTTTTCGTGTGTATAAAGTTTTAATAAATGAACAGATTCACTCAAGTTTCCAAGAGAATATTCGCAGATACCGTTATTCAACAACAATGATTCATCTGCGCAACCGGCCGATTTTGCTTCATTGTAGTTCGAACTCGCTTGTTGAAATTGCCCAAGTTTTTGAAGCGCATTGGCTTTAATGAAATAATCACAGGCTTCGAATTTTTCCAATAGGTTAATGTTGTGCAGGGCAACGTCATAGTTCCCTTCTGCATATTGCTGAATGGCTGCTGCGCGAAAATCTTGTCCAACAACTAAGTTAGCAAGCCCAAGAAATAAGAGGAATAGAATGTGTTTCACTTCGGAAAAGTACGTTAACGAATGATTTATGTTTCCTCGAACCGCTTTTTTTTTAAACGTCGGGTGTTTAACACTTTTGAAATACCATCAGAGAAGTGGAACTTATTGACCTTCCTTTACGTAACCAAAACCATTCTTAAAGTAAATTATTCTTCATGAAAAGATTTCTACTTATCATCCTCGCGGCACTTTCCTTTGTTGGTGTTCAAGCACAGGACTTACTGGGCATTAGCTCGAGTAATTACGGCGGACTGTCGAGTGTTCAGATCAACCCGGCCAACCTTGCCGACAACCGATTGAAATTCGAAATTCAATTATTCGGCACCGGCTTCGGCGTTGCAAATAATTTCATCGGTTTCAAACCCAGTTATTTGGTTCGTGATGGAGGGCTTACTTCCACATCATATCCGTTGCTTGATCCAACTCCTCCGACGGAAGATTTTACAACAGCAAACTTCGAAGACAACAGAAGAGCGTTTGTTTACAACAATATTTATTTGCCGGGATTGTTGGTTTCCATCAATGAGAAAAATTCCATTTCCCTTTCCGCTCGAGCGCGCACCTATGTGAACGTAGACGGAGTAGATTCTGAATTGTATCGCTTCGCCTATAATTCATTGAATTATCCTTCCTTGTACAACACAAGAATTACCAACGATAAGTTATCTATTCAAACGATGACGTGGATGGAATACGCGTTGGGATACGGACGTGTTTTGATAGATCAAGAAAAGCATTTTTTGAAGGCGGGCGTAACCCTTAAAGCACTTCAAGGTTTGCAGTCGGCTTATTTGTACATAGATAACCTTGATTATGAAATTCACTCTGACTCGACACTTTCGTTGTACAATGCCGATGTAAACTATGGTCACTCGACCAACTTTGAAGCGAGCCAAGACAACGCAAACTACCGCGTGGTTTCGAATTTAGGTTTGGGCTTCGACTTCGGTGTAATCTACGAATGGCGTCCGGACTACGCGAAGCATAAGCACGACATGGACGGTGAGACCAATGTGTGGAAGCGCAACGAGAATAAGTACAAGTTGAAAGTGGGTGTGTCTATGACAGACCTTGGAGGAGTGAAATTCTCGAAAGGTGGACAAAGCGGAGACTTTACTGCAAACACTTCAAATTGGGACATCACGAAATTAGATTTTGGAACCACTCCAATTGCAGCATTAGACGATACGCTAAGCGCTCGTTTTGGCGGAACGAATGCTGGAGCGAATTACAAAATGAATTTGCCAACGGCCTTCAGCACGCAAATCGATTATCACATTTGGAAAGACTTGTACATCAATCAAACGAACTTCATTGCCTTCGGATTTAATTCCAATCCGAATAAGGTTCACGACTTCACAACCATCTCTGTAACGCCTCGTTGGGATCATCGCATTGCTGGTGTTTCTGTTCCCATTAGTTACAACAGTCTTATGGGAACCCGCACTGGGCTTGCTGTGCGCTTGGGCCCTGTTACTTTCGGAACAAGCAGTATGTATCCGTACCGCGCGTATCTTCGTGGAGACGGATTCGGCTCAAAAGATATTACGGGGTTAGACGCTTATGTAATGGTTCGCATTCCAGTTGCCTACAAACGCATCAAAGACCGCGATGCCGATAAAGTTTCAGATCGCAAAGACCAATGCGTAAAAGTTCCTGGAACTTGGGAATATCGCGGATGTCCAGATCGAGACGGTGATCATATTCGCGATGAAGAAGATGAGTGTCCAGATGTTCCTGGTTTGGCGAAACTTCACGGCTGCCCCGATAAAGATGGCGATGGTATAACAGACTTGAAGGACGATTGTCCAGAAGTTGCTGGTCTTGCTGAATTGAAAGGTTGTCCAGATAAAGACGGCGATGGTATTACCGATTCAAAAGATGACTGTCCAGATGAAAAAGGATTGGCCATTTTCAACGGTTGTCCAGACCGCGATTCAGACGGTGTAATGGATCGCATCGACGATTGTCCAGACACCAAAGGTCTAGTGCAATACAACGGTTGTCCAGATACAGACGGAGACAACATCATGGACAAAGTAGATGCTTGTCCAACCGTATACGGAATCGCTGAATTGAAAGGTTGTCCTGCTGCTGAGTTAACGTATTTCAATGTTGAAACGCAAGTTGAAAAGGTGAAGCAAGCGGGCGGTGTTTACAGCTACGGAAATGCGGTTGATACCAAGACTGCGAAGTTTAAGTTGGAAGGGTACAA
>JBILOU010000099.1:0-4616 GCA_044374295.1 Flavobacteriales bacterium
TGCTCTTCGAGCGAATGTCTTTGACGAATGTCTTTGACGAATGCCTGCGGCGAATGTCTTCGACGTTTTTAATTACAAAGTTCCAATTATGCAATAGGAATTACGAAGTAGGAATAAAATCTTCGATTTTCCATTGCATTTGATTTATTCGGCAAAACAAAAGTAAATAATTATTTACTATTCTCCGCTCGAAATTTCAATGAAATTAGTTAATAAACATACCACACTTGAGAATTACTTATGTGTGAAATTGAAGGAGAATATTAGTAAGCAAAAAGAGTTCAGCACCGATTCAATTCGAAAATTTGAGGAAATCATACTGCGTCATCTCGTTTGGTTAGGATATGACATTCCAGCATTAATTTATTTCAAGCGATTGAACTTGGAAAGCAAATAGAATCTTCTTGTATGTTGCGAAGCAAGTGGAACAAATCACTACGTGATCAATTCTTCGAATCAATCTTTCAAATCAATCACTGCGTGATCAAAGCTTCGGTGAAATCCTTCGGATCAATCACTACGTGATCAATTCTTCGAATCAATCGTTCCGATTACTCCGTCGGATTGATCTGACAAAGTCAGATTGATCATCGAAGATGATTGATCCGAAGGATTAAATCACTTCCTCACCGGCGTCCCTTCCAAGAACTTAACCATCTTCCCATTCTCATAGATGCCACGTTGAACAAGCTTGCCCGACTTCTTGTCGAACATGGTGCATTCGCCATGATAGCGGTTGTTCTTGTAATTCGCATCTTCTTCTAAGGTGCCTTTTTCTGTGTAGATTTTACTGGGTCCGTTTAGCTCGCCATTCTCGTAGGTGCAATCGCGCCACAAACCGCCGAAGTCGTAGTAATACTTCCAGCGCCCAGTGCGCTTGCCTTCTTTGAATTTTCCTGAACTAATGGGTCTGCCGCTCTCGTTGTACAAAATGGAAGTGCCATTCAACTCGCCATTCTTGCCGTAAGTAATCACACTCTCCAACTGCCCGCGCTCGGAATAGTTCATCCACTTACCCACCTTCTGATTGTCTTTCCAACTGCCGATGTACAAATACCTTCCGTTCTTTGGCTCATAGCCCGTCCACTTGCCATACATCTTGCCCGCTTTAAAACTTCCTTCATCCTTCACTTTTCCGTTCTCATACCAGCTCATCCACTTGCCTTCCTCTTCACCCAATTTGTAATTTCCTTTCTGCAACAATCCGCCGTCTTCATACCACGTGCTCCATTCACCTTCCTTGTTGTCGGCCACGAAATTTCCTTCCTTCCATTTCTTTTCACTTGGATATTGATAGACCCACTTTCCTTCCATTTTCCCACTGGCATATTTTCCTTTCGACTGCCAAACACCGTTGTCATGATAGAAAATCCAATCGCCATCTTGAAGGTCATCCACGAAATTTCCTTCCATGTCTTTCACGCCGTTTTCACGGTACCATTCCCAATTTCCGGTCTTCTTCCCATTGTCGAAAGTTCCTTTTACATACAACTTCCCATTATCGAAATACTCTTCGTAAGGCCCTGTTACCAAGCCTTCCGAATAGGTTGTTGTTTTTCGAAGCTTTCCATTGCTAAAAAATTCACTCCACTTTCCATCTTTAATTCCATTTACATATTGTCCAGAAGTTTGAATGTTTCCTTTCGAAAAGAAGGCTTCGAAAATTCCATCGGGAACTCCGTTGGCATAGGTTGTCCGACTCAATAATTTGTCAGCTTCATTTACTTCCGGAAGGACACCTGTTCCGTTCGTTATGGTTTGAATTCCTTTGTTGTCGAAATACGAAACGAGAAAGACACCTGAGGTATCGTACTTCAAAACACTGTTCAATTTTCCATTGTCGTAATAGGCACTCCACTCTCCGGTTTTCTTCCCTTTGAAAAAATTTCCTTCTTGTATTTTAATTCCTTTCTCGTTGAAGGTGCGCTGCACGCTGTCTTCCACACCGAATTTGAAATACCCTTCCACTTGTAATTTTCCATTCGTATGATAGCGAAATACCTTCCCGTTGAAGTAACCATTGCGGTAGGTGCTCTCTTCTTGAAGCGTTCCGTCTTCGTAATAAAATTTCCAAATACTGTCTTCCTTTCCAACTACATTGAATTTTCCAATGCTGCGAATTTTTCCATTCGGATAAAGGTCTTTGTACATCTTCTGTGCATTTCCGTTCAACGAAAACAGACATGCGAATACTACGATAAAGATGGGCGCTAGGCGAAAGAGAGTCTTCTTCATGATTCGAAAATAATGGGTACTGTCGAACGTAAAACACGATTCAACCTGTTTTATTGAACATCGCAAGGCTTATATTTGAACACTAAACCTATCGAGATGCGTTCGACTCTACTTTCTTTTTCAATTGCTTTGCTGGCAGTTCTTGGTGCTTACTTTTTCATTCCTTCCGCTTCGAAATTAAAATTGTCAGGCGGTGCAATGGAAGAGGGACATGGCGTTAATCCTTCCAGCAGAAAATATTTTGAATACATGCGTAATCGCGATCCCGAAACAGGAATAGTTCCAGAAGGAATTTTCGAGCGTTGCGTGAGCTTCGCAAATCACTTACCTCGCGTGGCAGACAGAGATTACGGTTGGACCAACAGAGGCCCTTATAACATCGGAGGAAGAACGCGCGCATTCGCAGTGGATGTATTGAATAGCAATCACCTTATTGCAGGTTCTGTAACCGGAGGTATGTGGAATTCCTTGAACGGCGGACAGTCATGGGTGAAGACCACTTCACCTGAGCAATTGCAGAGCGTAAGTTGTATTACACAAGACAAGCGCCCGGGACATGAGAACACGTGGTACTACGGTTCTGGTGAAGAATTTTACGGTGTGGTTTCAGGAACTTCGTTTACCGCTTTGCTCAGTGGAGACGGTATGTGGAAGAGCACAGACAACGGACAATCGTGGTTTCAGCTTTCTTCAACCATGAGCGGTACTCCACAAAACGTTCTTCAAAATGGAAGTTATGATTTCGTTTGGAACGTAATTACAGATCACACCAACCTGAACGAAGATGTAGTTTATGCGGCAGTATTCAACGGCGTAATTCGAAGCAACGACGGAGGAAATACCTGGACCCAAGTGCTCGGATTTACATCAGGTGCTAGTGAGTTTGTAGACATCATGATGACTCCAAGTGGAGTCTTGTATGCAACGTTCAGCGATAACAGCACGAACGGGGGCGGATTCTTCAGAAGCACCGATGGATTCAATTGGACGGAAATTTCTCCGGTGTTACCGCAAATCGCAAATCTGAGAAGAACTGTGATGTGCGCGAATCCGCAAAACGAAAACGAAATTTATTTCTTGGGTGAAACCATTAATAACACATTCTACCCGATTGATCACTTCTTCTACAAATACACGTATTTGGGTGGCGATGGAAGCGGAGCAGATGGAAACTGGGAGAATCGTTCAGCCAATCTTCCTTCGGTTCCTTGTCAGTTGTTTACAGGAATTAGTTACGATTTCGCAACATTTAGAACGCAATACAGCTACGACATGTGTATTGCACATCACCCGTCAATTGCGGACTTGGTGTTTATTGGTGGAACAAACCTTCATCGCAGTACCGATGCATTCGCAACTTCAACATCTGTGGATTGGATAGGCGGATACCGTTGCAATGTCCCTGAGCCTTGGCATTATGTCTACGCAGAGCATCACCCTGATCAGCATCTCATTGCTTTCGACCCAGCGAACGATTTAGGTATGTATAGTTTGAACGATGGAGGAGTGCGTTATACTTCAGATATTACTGCCGATAGCGTGCAATGGCAATCGTTGAATAACGGCTATTTGACTTCCCAATTTTATACAGTAGCACTTGAACCGGGTAACACGAATAGTCAATTCCTCATGGGTGGAATGCAAGACAATGGTACTTGGTTAACACATACATCAGATGCAACTTCACCTTGGAGAGAAATGCATGCAGACGATGGAGCGCATTGCGCCATTCCTTTCGGTGCAGACTACGTGATTACAAGTTCGCAAAGTGGAAGAATTTTTAAGAAGTCGATTGATGAAAACGGTAACCTTACCGGCACCGAGCGAATAGATGCAGAGAACGGCCCTGCTGCTTTATTCATTAATCCGTTGTTGTTAGATCCTTGGACGAACAGACTTTTCATTGCTGGAAATAAAATGATTTGGTACCTCGATCGTGTTGATACGATTTCGGTTACTGGGAATTATCCTACCGCTCGCAACACAGACGATTGGTCGAATGTAGCATCAAGCACAATCACGTTAACACAAGGAAGTATATCATGTCTCGACATGGCCTACACAGACAACAGCGTGTTGTATTATGGAAGTTCAGCCGGTAAATTATTTAAACTTACAGACTTATACGGAACGCCAGTGAAGACGAATATATCCTCTACATTATTTCCACCGAACTCGTACACATCTGCGGTAAGCACAAATGATTTAAACGCGAATGAAGTCATGGTTAGCTTTTCCAATTTCAACAAGAAAAGTATTTTCCACTCAACAGATGCTGGCGCATCGTGGGTGAATGTAAGTGGAAATTTGGAAGAGAACATAGATGGAACAGGAAACGGTCCTGCGGTGTATTGGGTTGAAATTTATCCGAGCACACCAAC
>JBILOU010000050.1:0-15620 GCA_044374295.1 Flavobacteriales bacterium
TTTCTTCCCCTCTCTCACCTTCTCTTACCTCTTTGTATCCTTTGCTCTCTTGATTCCCGAAAGAATCTCCAATGCGTCTATTCGGAACTGGAAGTTTCTTCGCGGTGTATGGCTTGCGCACATCGTCGGTTGGCTTGTCCTTCCAATTTTCAATATCGCGTGGTGTTGGCTTCTGGCCGTCGGTCAACAGCTTCACACCGAACTTCATTAAGTCTACTTTCTCTTGCTTGTACAACAATCCCGCTGCTTTCTTAAAGGTCTTCTTCGACATGCGAAGACGGATTTTAATTTCATCAGGATCACTGTCGTCGTTCAAACGAATGTAACCGCCGTTGTTCTCCAAGAACTCTAACAAACGAGCAGCAGCATCTTCAATCAGATCTACTCCTTCCTTCTGCATACTTACTACCACATCTTTCCCTTCAATCTTGCGCACGTATCCTTTCACTTTATCGCCTTCAGAAACGCGACTCATAATTTCTTGTTGGAAGATGATACCCTGATATTTTCCATTTACAATCACCTTTCTTCCCACTTCCAATTTCTCGAAAATGGTCATTTCAATTTCATCACCGCGTTTGAAGTCTGGAACTTCTTTCAAGTGATTGAAAATTTTCGTTGTTCCGAAAAGTCTATGGTTCGCAGAATCGTAACAAAGCATGATTAGCGCCTTGCGATTCGTAAGAAGTTCTTGTCTTTGCTCTCTCTTGGGAATAAGGACGTCGCGCCCCACTCCGATATTAATGAATGCACCTAAATCGTTTGAATTTAGAATGGTGAATATTCCCATTTCGCCTACCTGAATTTCAGGAATACGAGTTGTTGCTTCTAGTTCTTTTCTGTCGTTGAAGTAGCTGAAAATCTTCAGCGTTTGTCCCAATACAACACCTTTTGTATCAATTTTATTTAATGGAATTTCTTCGTGGTCGTTTCCAACAAAAACTCCTTCTTCACTGATTGAAGTGACCATTAACTCTTGAATGGCGCCCGGACGCAAATAATCTGTCATAATGCAAAGTAAGTTCAGAACGGCTGAATTCAAGGTGTTTTCGCTATTTAGTTTTCAGACTTCGCTTGTTCGTCTTACATTTGATGTACTAACCTTATGCCATGAAATCGTTTTTATTCGCCACTTCATTTGTATTATTCGCTGTATTGAATAGCCAAGCGCAATGCGCTGCGGGAGAGACAGCTGTGACTTTTATAATGCACACAGACGCATGGGCGTATGAGAATTATTGGCAATTGAATTTAGCCGGAACCGGTTGTACAGACCTTCCGATTGTTGAAGGCGCTAACTTGAACGTAGGCTGCGCAGGAACCGAATCGGATAACAGTCCGAATGGATATGCAGACAATACCGTCATAACAGAGGGACCTTTTTGTCTAATTAACAATACAGCGTATGAACTGGTTTATGTGGACTCCTATGGAGATGGCGGATTGGTGATTGAAGTTTTTGAAAACGGAGCGCTTACCCATGTATACTCTGGTGGCGGTGATGGGAACACCTGGACGTTCACGATTGGTGTAAGCACGGCTCCTGCTTATGACAGTCCATGCAGCGCAGTTGAAATTACAGCAGACGGCCCTTCTTTGCTATTGAACAATACCGATGCTATAGCAGGGTTTGGTGAAATTGCTCCGGCAGGAGTTGACTGCGGAGTATACGGTTTTTGGTGTGAAGGAAATTCGACTAATTCTATTTGGGCGAAGTTCATTCCGACAACGAATGCAACTTCATTCGAAGTAACGACTTGTAATCCAGGAACCACAACTGATACACAGGTTGCGATATACAAAGTAACGGACTGCTCGAATTTCGAAACCTTTGAATTGGTCAGTTCAAATGACGACATGCTCGGAGGTTGTTCTTCTGGGGAGTACTATGCGTCACAAACATATACTTCTTGTTTGGAGGCAGGCCAATTGTATCTGATTCAATTAGACGGTTGGGAAGGCGATGTTGGTGACATTGAATTGTCGGTACATACCTACAGCAGTTCTATTTCGTGGGACGCTCTGGTTGATGGGATTTCTTGTCCCTTAGACAAAGGAGAAAACGGAGACGGAAGTGTTTATCCATATAGCATTGGCGCAGGAGCGAACTTCACTTCAGTTTGGACAGGTCCTTTCGGTTACACTTCCAACAATCAATATTTACAAAACGTTGATCCAGGAACATACACCTTAACTGCAACAACAGGTTGCGGAGAAGTGCACACACAAACATTCGATATTGTTCAGCCAGAACCTTGGATGGTTACGACCAACATTATTCTTCCGAGCTGCGACGTAAATAACGATGCGGCAATTGAAGTGAATGTTGCCGGAGCAACAGGACCCTATGAATTTTCTTGGACAGACGGCTCAGGTACGCCTCTCGCGGCAACTAATCCATTAACCGGAATTGGGATAGGAATTTACAATATGGTCATCACGGATGATAACGAATGTACCTATCCATACTCATTCACAATTACCGATTGCGTTGGCATTGAAGAAATGGAATTGGCTTCTATAAATGTTTTTCCAAATCCTTCTTACGGGTTATTCACCATCAGTCACGACGTTTTGAAAAACGCCTCATGGAGTATGTATGACATCTCTGGAAAATTAGTTCATTCAGAAAGAATTGCATCAGGAAGTACATCAACCTTGGTGAATGTAAATGTTCCTGCGGGCGTTTATTCCTTGCGTATCCTTGCTGAAGATATGCAGCTTCAGAAGAGTGTTGTTGTGGAGTAAACCCTTCGTCTAATTACAATCCCTGAAGTTTCTCTATCAGTTCTTGAACTTGGTTTGAAGAGACGTTTCTGTGAAATACAAATCGAAGCCAAACAGGTCCAAACGGGAAGCATTTAATTCCAACAGCATTTAATTTCTCAATCATCTCTGATGAAGAATTGCTTGTTGGTCTCCAGATTACAATGTTCGTTTCAACCGGCATAATCTCGGCGCAATAAGCAACCGAACTTAAAACACTTCCAATTGCTTTCGCATGCGCATGGTCTTCATGCAAGCGGAAACGTTCTACCTTCATGGCATGCAGACCAGCTGCAGCAAGGAATCCAACTTGACGCATACCTCCGCCCATACTCTTTCTGCGGCGCCGTGCTTTCAAGATAAATTCTTTCGAGCCTACCAAGAAGCTTCCAACCGGAGCTGAAAGACCTTTGCTTAAACAAACGCTTATGGAGTCATAAGCCTTCGCGTATTCTGCAGGAGTCATCTTCGTTTCTTCCAAGGCGTTAAACAATCGCGCGCCATCGCAATGCAAAGCCATTCCATTCGCTTTACATACTTCTTGAATTTTCAAAATCTCATTGAAATCCCAAATAGCTCCTCCGCCTTTGTTCACGGTATCTTCCGTGCATACCAAAGACGTGTTCGGCAAGTGTACATCTGCTCTGTTGTTGATGTTCGCTTTTACTTGCTCTGCAGTGAACATCCCGCGCGGACCTTCTATTAAACGGACAGAACTTCCACTGTTCAATGCTATTCCTCCGCCTTCATAAATATAAATGTGCGCTAGGTTGCTGCAAATCACTTCGTCTCCCGGACGCGTATGCACATTGATCGCAATTTGATTCGACTGCGTTCCGCTTGTACAGAATAACGCTGCTTCCATACCGAATAATTCTGCCGCGTATGCTTCCAATTCGTTGACCGTTGGATCCTCTCCGAAAACATCATCGCCCACTTGCGCTTCAAACATGGCCTTTCTCATTTCATCTGAAGGAAGAGTGAAGGTGTCGCTGCGTAAATCAATTATATTCGCCATAGATGAATTCTTTTTTCAGTTCGAACAAAATTAATCGGAATAGTGCTATTCCAATTTTTCTTTGGCTAGCATTTTCGCTTGCCGTTTCGAATGTCGTTTCTGCACAGCAATGGGGCTATGTGGTGTTCAAGGACAAAGGACTTTATGACAATTCCTATCAAAATAATTTTTCTGCAGCAGCAATCGAACGCCGGTTTCTTCAAAACATTCCGTGGGACGAACGCGATGTTCCTGTGCATGAAGAATACATTTCAATTATTGAAAATTATACAGACAGCACCTTTGGCACAAGCCGTTGGCTGAATGCAGCGGTTGTTCGAGCCTCTGAAATGAATTGGAAAAGAATAGCCGCTCTTCCTTTCGTTCTTGAAGTGGAATTCCTTCAAGAGCAATCGGTGCTGGCCGCCGAATTTCCAACTACGAACTACCTTCCTTCAGAAATTTCCGACTATCAAGTAAAGGAAGCGAAAACTCAACTTGATTTGCTTGAACCCACCCAATTCAGCGAGCGCGAGTTATTCGGAAAGAACACCATTATCGCTGTATTCGATGCGGGGTTTACTAATGCCGATGATCTTGAGCAACTCTCGCATTTGTTCAAGAACAATCAAATCATTGAAACCAAAGACTTCTTAAAGAAAACGGCAGGTGTCTATTCTCACTCCGTTCACGGAACTGAAGTCCTAACTTTTCTAGCAGGAAAAACCGACTCTATTCAATATGGATTGGCATCTGAAGCCAAATATCTCCTTGCGCGTGTTACTCCGAATATGGGATTCTTCCGTTTTCTAAACGACGTGCAATGGATTCAAGCGTTGGAATGGGCCGATGAAAAAGGAGCGAGCTTGGTGAATTCTTCGTTGAGCTTTACCAATCAATTGTATGAACGAAAAGATTTGAATGGAAGAACTTGCAAAATAAGCATTGCCGCCAACACGGCTATGGACAAAGGAATTCTGGTGGTAAATGCTGCCGGAAATGAATTTCAAAACGGATGGGAAATCATAGGTGCTCCTGCAGATGCTGAACGCATTTTAACTGTTGGATCCGTTGATCCCAAAACAGGATACATCTCAAGTTTCAGCTCTGTAGGCCCCACTGCAGACGGAAGGTTGAAGCCTGATGTTTGCGCACCGGGTGAACTTTTATATCCAGATGGAGATGAATTCAAACACATACAAGGGACATCCTTCGCAACGCCTTTGGTATGCGGATTCGCGGCGTGCGTTCGCCAACTTCATCCAGAATGGAACACTGAAAAACTTTGGACTGAAATTAGAAAAAGTGGATCGCTTTACCCTTACTTCGATTACGCACATGGATTCGGAATTCCCAGAGCGAGTTATTTCTTTTTAGAAGACCAAAAAGAACAGAACATCTATTCGGTTCAATTCAATGAAATCGATACGTTAAACTGCAACAACCTCTTAACCATATCACGTAACGATGGTGAAGAAATTCTGGAAGAGTATTCTTCACCGGTTGCATTCATTCAATTTGTAAAAGCTACAGGTGAAGTATTCAAATACAACGTCACCCGTCCGCTCAACAAAGTCATTGCTTCAATTCCTTCGGAAGAATATAAAGGCTGTAAACTCCGTGTAGTCTACGACCGCCACTTCTTCGAAATTCCCATTCCCGAGCAATGAAGATCATAATCACCAATATCATTGCCGCATTGCTTTCGCTGGGATTATCGGCGCAGACGATTCTATTCGAGTCTACCATAGACTCTGTCATGAAGCGGACCCGCGACTACAAATTAACGGGAGTAAACATTGACAATTACTCTTCCTATTATTATGAAATTGGAAGTTTCATTCCGAACAACAAGCAGCTGGCTAAAAACGAAAAACTTGAACTTGGAAGAAGTTTTTCTTTCGGCTACACCTTCAAAAAAGATATCGCTAAAATGTCTTCTCTTGTTTTTGGAACTAGCTATTTCCGCAGGACGCAGCGATTGAATTCGGATTATCCTGTTCAATCTTTCGAGCCCGACAGCACTTGGAACCGCGCGAAATACAGTTCCAATGCGGTGAACGCACAAGTACGTTTGCGCAAATACCTCATAAAGCACGGCAATCAGACCAACAGTTACCTTGAATGGGCCGTGGAGGGATTTTATTTTTTAAATAGTCGTTATGTCGGAGTGAAAAAGATAGACGACCTCAAGTTGAAACGCATTGAAAACAATCCGAACGGATTCAACAAATGGCAATACGCCTCTTCATTAAAAATTAGTTTTAGCACATTGGCATTTGGACTGCGTTATTTCCCGAAGCCTCTTTTTTCAAGTGGAAAATATATTGCTGAAGATTATGGGAATTGGAGTTTCTATTTCACGGTGAATCTTCCTGGAACCAACAGCAAGAAAAAATAACTTCAAATCACAAACTTCCATTCAGAAGTCTCGTTGTGCCATTTACCTGTTCCCAATTCAACGTTCACTTCACACAAGGCGTGCTCGTGTCCATTCGAGATAAATAACCAAGGAGCCTTCAACACTGAATTGTATCGTAAGGTCTGACTTAAAACGGAGTCATTTATTTTCACTGTGGGTGATTTAAATTCAGCAATCAGCAAAGGACATGCTTCGCGGGTGAATAAAACCAAATCTGCTCTTCGTTTCATTCCGTGAAAAACAACTTCAGCCTCTACTCCAACTCTTCCTTTCGGGAAATTCAAATCGTTTACAAAAAAGTGAATGGCATGTTGACGAACAAATTCTTCCGGAGTTAAAGCGACCCACTTGTTACGAACAATGTCCCAAACCTCGCGCGAAGCTTCTCCGCGAATGCGGAAGGAATAAGAGGGAAAATGGAAATTGAGCATAAAATTCGGTTGTGCAAATTAGTGTATATTTTTCAAGATTGAAATGTTGTACCGCGACAAGACTATTGCCGATATTTGCAAGACATGGAACACTCGCTAATCATTCGTGACATTCAAATGGGCAATGTAGCCCCTGTTTATCTTTTGCACGGCGAGGAAGCATTCTTTATAGATCTTATAGCCGATGCCATTGAGAACAAAATTCTCGATGAAAGTGAAAAGGCCTTCGGCCTTACCGTTTGCTACGGCAAAGATTCAAATCTAGAATCCATTATCTCCATGGCGAAGAGTTTCCCCATGATGGGAAACAAGCAAGTGATTATTGTTCGGGAAGCCCAAGATTTAAAATGTTGGAAGAAAGAGGAACTCTACAAATGTTTGTTGAATTACCTCGACGCGCCCACGCAAAGTACCGTTCTTGCATTCTGTTACAAGAATGGAAAAGTAGACGGAAGATCTTCGCTTTTCAAAACATTGAAAGCAAAGGCGAAGACTTTTGAATCGGCGGCCATCAAAGAAAATCAACTTCCTACGTGGGTTCAGAACATTGCGAAAGACCAAGGTCTTACTATTCGCGGAACTGCTACTCAACTGCTTGCAGACTATTTGGGTTCTGACCTTCACAAACTAACAAATGAGATCTCGAAGTTGAGCATTGTGCTTAATCCAGGCGACGAAATTACTACCCAAATTATCCAAGACCACATTGGTATTTCAAAAGACTACAATGTGTGGGAATTGCAAACAGCGCTCATTCGCAAAGATGTTTTGAAGGCCAATCAAATAATTAATTTCTTCGAGAAAAACCCGAAAGACCATCCATTGTTTCAAATTATTCCTGCGCTTTACGGATTTTTCGCAAAGCTTTGTGTCATTCAAAACAGTTCGAACAAAGACGAAGCGTACAAAGAACTTGGAGTGAATTATTACGCTGCGCAAAACTACAAGGAAGGAGAGAAAAACTATTCACCCGGAAAATCGGAACGTATCATCAAATACTTCCGCGATGCAGATGAACAACTGAAAGGATTGAAAGGAAACAGCATGTCTCACGGAGACATTATGCGTGAGTTGATCTTTAAGATTCTACATTAACGAATTAACGAATCAACGATCCCGCAGTGTACATTTCGTTCTTACCGTCTTTGCACAACGCATAAGTAAATCCGCCTCTTAATCCGAAACCTCCTGTAACACCGGCTTTATCTACTGCCAAGACTCCAACTTGGAATTCATCGGTCATAAAAGCATTGTTCGCTTTTAATCGCGCTATAGCCTCTTCACAGGCTTCTTGTGCCGAGGCTCCTTGACGCATTAATTCAACAACTAAGAAGGATGTGCAGGAGCGTATTACTGTTTCACCAAGACCTGTGCAGGTTGCGCCACCAATTTCATTGTCGATGTACAGACCGGCTCCAATAATCGGACTGTCACCTACTCTTCCATGCATCTTGTATGACAGTCCACTTGTGGTGCAAGCGCCCGAAATTCTTCCTTCATAATCCATGGCAAGCAAGCCAATGGTATCGTGATTTTCAATATTGATGATTGGTTTGTATTCGGAAGTCTTCAACCATTCTTTCCATGCTTTGTCCGCTTCCGGATTAACGTAATCGCTGTGTTTGAATCCTTGTTCCAGAGCAAATTGCTCTGCCCCCTTTCCAACAATCATAGCATGCGGAGTCTTTTCCAAGACCGCACGCGCAATAGAAATCGGGTGTTCGAATCCTTGAACAAAGGCAACAGATCCAACCTTGTGCTGCCAATCCATAATACATGCATCAAGAGTAGTTCGTCCCTCTCTGTCTGGCAATCCACCGAGTCCAACACTCAGGTTTGTCAAATCTGATTCCGTTTGCCAAACGCCCTTCTCTGCCATATCTAAAGCATTCCCACCTTTCTTCAATGCGTCCATTGCAGCATCGTTTGCTGCAATGCCGTGATCCCAAGTTGACAGAACCAACCCTTTCGTATAGCGCACTTTCTCTGCTGGCTTTTTCTTCTTTTCACTGAATGAAAACAAAGCCGGTGACATCCCCAACAATGCGCCTGTAGCGGCAAGCTGACCTAAAAACTTTCTTCTGTTACTCGACATTATTTAACGATAAATGGAAGACGATAAGCGCCCTTGTCTGTGATTAATTGAACGGCATACACACCTGAAACTAAATCACTCGCATTGAAAAACACTTTCGATTGTTCTGGTGAAAGCACTCCTGAATATATTTCCTTTACACGGCGTCCTTGCATATCTACAATAAAAGCTTGCGCTTTTTGCGAAGCACGTGCATTAAATTCCACGCAAGTAATTTCACTCGCAGGATTCGGATAAATTCTCGAAAAACTGAAAGCTTCTTCGTTAATGCTGTTTCCATTCAACACATCGAAACTCCAGTATCCTTCTGGCGCAGCCATTGGACGTTGCATTACTTTTCCTGTTGTTGCTTCTCCTTCCACGTAATAGTAAACACGTGTACCAGCCGGCTGCGCAGGAATAAATCCTTCCCAATTATTACTTCCTACACTAGTCATTTCCACTAAATTGTATGCACCCGTTAGAGAGGTCTTCCAATACAATCTTCCAGCAGCTATTCCGTCGCGGTGATTCATATATGCGACAACTGAATAAGGAGCGGATGTGTTGTCTGTATCTGGAAGTGGGTTATGGCTAATAAGTAATGGATTCTGAACCCCAACGCTGTGAGTTATACAATGTATTGCACCGCTAGCCGCAATGATATTATCGGGTTGATTATCGCTATCAATGCCCACAATCTGATAACCAGGAAGTGCTTCTTGCCATATGCGTAGAGCCGTGGTGTCGTATTCTTCGCGGTATGTTGGAAGTATAACCATCTTGTTCACGAACACAGCATTTGTGTAGGTGCGATAATAAGCCGCCGGATTCGAACTCGGCCAATTTCCGGAGGCACTCGGAGGCATTGGAATGCGAATGGTCTTGTAAGGCTCTCCCCACTTATTCATAAAGTTCGAAACCACATAATCCATGTTCGCATTGATTTGGGGACCGTCTGCAATTCCTTCCGGATACTCACCCACCAACAAGGTTTGCTCATCTAGAAGCTTCATGTGCATATCTACGTGATGAATACCATCGTATGGAAGAACTGGCATTTTAATATATCTGTCTACACCAAGATAGTTCTCTGTGATGGCATCGATCTCCGCCTCTGTTTTTGCGGTAACTCCGTATGGATTTCCAGGAGCATTTTCTTCCAATACAAGTTCTGAAATGATTGCTGTTCCGAAACCATCACTCATCCAATTACCACCCGTATTAACCAAGTCATCCGGAGCCGCAGTTGTTGTGTATAAATCCAATCCCAAATAATCGGCTACGTACTGAGGTGAAGAGTCGTCGTTCGGACGCGTTGGGCGATTGTAAATCCAATCGACCAAGAACAAATCTTCCACTTCGTTTGCATAAGCCGGATTAGCGCCGTAATCGCGCATCCAAACCGAATCATAATTAGCTGGAAGAATAATTACATTATCCATGTTTGTAAACGCAGGACCTCCAGAAGTGCTGTACAAATAATTCTGTGTTGCTTGAACGTCTTCAGATAAAATAACCACCAACGTTTGAGTGCGAGCTGCCGCTACAATCTGCTTTAAAATCGAAGGATAAGAGATCCAAGAAATTGTTAAACATTGTATCTCTTCCCACTCGGCCATCGCACGAATATTTGGAAAAGGCGGTGGAGACTCGATTCCTCTGTCTGAATTCACAATTGAAAAATCACCGTGAGAAATTTGCTCAATTTCAGCAGGCGTCAAATTCCTTGGCAAATCAACTTGCGCATTCAACAAAGACGTTAAACTTAAAGCGAGAGTCAGTAGACTTAAAATACGTTTCATTGGGTTAAATATTTTTCGGTTTGAAATTAGTCATGTATTTGCACAATACCTATAAATTCAAGATTAAATTGTTGGTTTGAAAGGGATGACAGAAAAGGCTGTCCAGTATAAAACTTGTGCCTGAAGTCGATGAGATTGCGCAATTGTATTTCAACCACCTTCCTCCATAGACGTCGCATTGAAAAACAGTATCAGAAAGATTATTAAATGTCTTCACCGCATTCGTGCAGCAATTGCAGTTAAAATTTGTCCCTACCCAGTTGAATTGAATAAGCGAAGCCCCTGAATTATTTTGTAGATGAACCAAAACAGAAGACTCTGGCCATAGCGCAACGTTTTTGGTCAGATTAACTTCATTTCGAAGATCGTCTGGTGCAATTGCTATCTCTTGCGAATAATAAAATTCTCTTGAAACCATTAATCGAGCTTCCGTCAAATTTTCTTTCTTCCATTCCATTTTGTACTTTCCATTTACATCGGAAGTTGCATTAGCCGCTTCCAGAAAATAATTCGTGAACACACCGTTCACTAGAGACTTCTGCTCAAATACTGTTGTCACATATGGAAGCGCAGCGCCCGAAGAGGCATCGGTTGTCTCTCCTTCCAAAGAATAATTATCGGAAGGTTTCTTGCAAGAAGCAAACAACAAAAGCAGAGATAAAATCTTCAAGCTCAACTTCATTTCGACCCTGTTTTGTAGTGTTCAAAAATGGCTAGAATTTTATTTACAAAATTCACTGGGCCAACACCATTGAGGTACCCGTGCTTTACACAAGACATGGCGTAGTATTGTCGCTGCGCCTTCAGCATCAATGCATCTGCAACATGGCCGTCCCATAAGGTATCGTTCCTTCCTGTTTGACGGGCGATGCACATGGCATCTAAGATATGTCCTGGCCCACAATTGTAACTCGCCAACATAAATTTCACGCGTTCGTTCGGATTATGAATGTACTGCTTCCAAAAGCTGTCTAAGTACTTAAGAAGTTTCGCACCTGCCATAATGTTATTATCGGGCGGACAAAGCGTATCACCATCATACTTCAAGAGAGTTGCTGGCATGAGCTGCATGAGTCCGCGCGCGCCTGCCCACGATTCTGCATTCGGATTAAATCCAGATTCAACATAACTTAATGCCGTTAACAAGCGCCAATCCCAGCCCACAATTGGCGCATGCGCTTTGTACAGCGAATCAAAAGGAGACAAGACTCCATCCTTTATGGGTGGCATGGAAAAGAAACGCTGTACTCCGCCAGACCAATGCTCCTCAGCACGTCCGAAATACCTGCGGTACAACTTGCTAATGAACCTGGCGCCGCTTTTTCCTGCAATGAAAGAAGTTAGTCTTTCTTGAAGTAAATATGCATTTGGGCGAATCGCCCAAGCGATGTCTTCGTCTTCGCTCAACTCGACCGACATATCCAAATTCGGATAGTCTTCAAAACTTAAAAATGCCAAACTCTTATCGGTAATGGTTGCCGGAACCGCACCGCTTGCGACTTCTTGCAACAATTCTTCTGTTCCTACCTTTCCACTTGCTTCAATTACTTGAAGATTCATTCCTGAACTCTTCGTTATTTCTTCTAATTTTCTGTAGAACGATGAATAAGCATGAACGTGAATGGGCAGACGATCGAGCTCATTCATTCCATGAACAACGATTCCATTTTCCAGTAATTTGTTTGAAGTATCTCTGCGCTGAACAAGCACTTGCTTGGTTTGATAAATCGGCGGCGAGAATGCCAAAAATCTCTTCCGCTGTTCTGTCACGGTAAGGTTTGAAGCGATGATATCGCCTTCACCGCGATACAGCATGGCGAACATGCTGTCCAAATTTTCAATGACACGAACTTCCAATTTTACCTTCAGAAATTTCGCGAACTGCTTCGCCAATTCGTAGTCGAAACCCTTCGGTTCTTCCTTATACAAATAATAGGTGGAAGAACTATTTTCTGTAAGAATAATGAGCTTTCCTCTCGCGCGAATACTGTCTAAATCAACATTCACCAATTCGGGCAAATTGGGATCTTGTTCAAACTCTTTCAACTTTTTCTTCGGTGCAAGTAGCGTAAACATAAAAGCCACACCACCAAGCAAAGCAAGAGAAACGAGGATAACACGCCAAACAGATTTCTTCAATGATTTCAGGTTTCTTCCGCGAGCGAATCACGAAAGGGTTACTTACAAACTTAATCAATTTTATTTTCATGCAGAAGCGCCAAACGCTTCAACTCAAATTCACGCTTCAACTCTTCGAAGAATGTCGGAAAATATGCCGAAGCCATTTCCACATAATCATCAAAAAAATCTCCTGCTGCTAGCAACGATTCGCCGCGAGGAATGCGATTTCCCATTTGACGAACAATGACCGCCATTCCAACCGGATTAGCGTATTTCAACATAAATTCTTTGTCTTTCATGTGGAAGAAATATTGCTTCATTTTATCCGGAAAAGACTCTTCGTGCTTATTCAAAACACCAAACGTGAATTGCTGAAATTCTTCCAACTCCCTTCCAGCATGAAAATGAAAATCCTTGGCCAAGAAATGATCAAAAACCAAGTCAATGAGCACACTGCTGTACAAACCCAAATTCGGACGGTATGCCGCGCGAAGTTCCTTGACTAAATCGTGTGTGTCTGTGAATGAATCGACCCATCGATGAAGCAGAATTCCTTGACGTATATCCGGACTATAAAAATTGAAATCACTGCCCTTCACCGCGTCTGCAATGAACTGTCCAACCATTTCCTCTTCATTGTCAGAAGAAAGGTACAAGTGGGCCAAATGATTAATTCTACAAAGAACGAAGTTTAACTCTTTCGGTGAAGTATCTTTGCACAAGTTATTTTAAAGACATGACCTTAATAAAATCTATTTCCGGATTTCGTGGAACCATTGGCGCCGTTCCTGGCGAACATTTAACTCCGCTCGACACGGTGAAATTCACAGCGGCATTCGCTGCTTTTCTTCAACACAGAAATAACAAACAACATATTTCAATTGTAGTAGGAAGAGATGCGCGCATTAGCGGAGAGATGCTTCAGAACCTAGTGATGAACACTTTGGTTGGAATGGGTGTGCATGTCATAGATGCCGGACTTTCCACTACGCCAACTGTGGAATGGGCTGTAACGGAAAGCAAAGCGAACGGAGGAATTATCCTTACCGCTAGTCACAATCCGAAAGAATGGAACGCATTGAAATTGCTCAACGAGAAAGGAGAATTCATTTCTGGCGATGAAGGAAAAGAAGTGTTGCGCAGAGCAGACAGCGATGATTACACCTTCTGCACAGTAGACGAATTGGGCAGCATAGAAGAACGCAATTTCATGAAGGCGCACATTCAACATATTCTTGGAATAAACACCATAGATGTTGAAGCCATTGCAAATAAAAAATTCAAGATTGCAGTTGATGGAATCAATAGCACGGGAGGCATTTACGTTCCTGCTTTGCTTGATGCATTAGGCATTGAAAACATCGTACCGATTCACTGCAAAGCAGACGGACATTTCGCGCACAATCCAGAGCCTTTGGCCGAGCATTTGACCGACATTGTTTCCATACTGAAGAAAGAAAAATGCGATTTAGGAATCGTGGTTGATCCAGATGTAGATCGTTTGGCCTTCGTGTGTGAAGACGGAAGTTTGTTTGGTGAAGAATACACCTTGGTAGCCATTGCAGATTATCTGCTTGGCATTACTCCTGGTCCTACGGTGAGCAATCTTTCGAGCAGTCGCGCATTGGCAGATGTAACGCACAAACACGGACAACGCTACGAAGCTTCTGCTGTAGGCGAAGTGAACGTTGTTGCGAAGATGAAGGAAATTGGAGCCGTTATTGGCGGCGAAGGAAACGGTGGAATCATTTATCCGGAAACGCACTACGGAAGAGATGCGCTTGTTGGAATAGCGTTGTTCTTAACGCACCTTGCGAAGAACTTCAATTCTGTTTCTGAAATGCGTGCAACGTATCCGACGTATCAAATGATAAAGGACAAAGTAGTGTTAAGTCCGAGTCTCGATGTAGATGGAATACTTGCAACTGTGGCGAAAGAATTTCAAAATGAAAAAGTAAATACGATTGATGGTGTGAAGGTTGACTTCTCGAACGGATGGGTGCATTTGCGTAAGAGTAACACCGAGCCTATCGTTAGAATCTACGCTGAAGCACCAACGAATGAAGAGGCCATTGAGCTTATTCAAAAAATAAAACAACACATTCCTTCCGCAGAATGAAAGCTTATTTAGACAATGCTGCAACAACTCCTGTTGCTCCTGAAGTTGTAGATGTTATTTCGAACTTCTTAAAAACTGAATTCGGAAATCCATCTTCCACACACTCTTTCGGAAGAAAAGTAAAGACACAAATTGAAACGGCACGTCGCTCTATTGCGAAGCATTTGAACTGTGAGCCGGGAGAAATTTATTTCACAAGTGGAGGAACTGAAGCAGACAATCTTGCGATGAACATTGCCGTTCGCGACATGGGTTGCAAGCGCATTATCACTTCAAAAATTGAACACAGTGCCATTGTAAAGACTGCTGAAAAACTTCAGGAAGAAGGAAAAGTTTCTGTGCATTGGGTAGCATTAACATCAGACGGAAGCATTGATTTAAATGACATTCGAAACACCTTAAGCGATGGCGTGAAGACTTACGTTTCGCTTATGCACGGTAATAATGAGATAGCGAACTTACTTCCGTTGGAAGAAGTTGCGTCGATTTGCGCAGAACACGGCGCAGTGTTTCACAGCGACACGGTTCAAACGATGGGACACTATCGTTTCAACTTAAAAGAAACACCTATTCATTTCATTAACGCTGCTGCGCATAAATTTCACGGACCCAAAGGTGTTGGATTTATTTTCATTCGAAAAAATATGCCTGCATTCGCAGACATTACCGGTGGCGGACAAGAGCGCGGCATGCGCGGAGGAACAGAAAACACCGGAGGAATTATGGGCATGGCGAAAGCCATGGACCTTGCTTTCAGCGAAGTGGAAGAGCACCAAGAATTCGTTAGCGGATTGAAGCAATACATGGCTACTGAATTGAAAAAACGTATTCCTGGAATTACCTTCAATGGAAAATCTGAAAGCACCGATAGTCTTTATACCGTTT
>JBILOU010000100.1:0-4559 GCA_044374295.1 Flavobacteriales bacterium
TCTTTATCCAATAGGAGCTGATGTTGTTTTTTAGATTAGGATCAAGGTTTGTTCCGTCAATAGCACTGTTATAGATATTGATATTCGTATTCATATCAATAGTCTTTGATAAGGAATTGCGTGAAACAAATTCTAAACCGAGTGCCTGACTGCTGCTTGCGTTTTCATATGATGTAACTACAACGGAATCGCCAAGGAATGAGCTGTATTCCAAACTCTGCTGACGAACAGTTACGTCTGTAGTGTATCTCCCGTAGGCCGACACAATAACCGTATTTTTCTTATTTGGAATCCATTGCCATGAAACTTCTCCAGACTGCGTGAACTCAGGTCTCAACCCCGGATTTCCACGCTGAATGTTCAACGAGTCGCTGTAGTCTGTAAATGGAGAGAGCGTCATGAAACTCGGACGATTGATTTTTCGGTTCAATGCAAATTGAACATCTTGTTTTTCGCTAAGCACGCGCGTTACGAACAACGAAGGGAAAAGGGCAACAGGATATTTATATGCGAAGCTGCTGCCATCACTCAAAAGCTCACCTTTGTAATCGCTGCTCTCTGCCCGCAAGCCACCCTTTATCTTCCATTGGGGTAAGTCAAGAGCGGCTGTAGTATATGCAGCATACACTTGATCGAGATAATGGTAATTTACTTGAAGAGAAGTAATATCAATCCACTCATTATTTATGAATTCTTGGTTTTTGTATTCAGTGGTAAAATCGCGAACGGAAATCCTGGTGCCTGCTTCAATACGGAATCGCTCGGTAAATCTCGATTCAAAATCAATTTGTGAGGTAATCAAGAATTGAGAAACATTTCCATCCTGATTCAAATAAGTCTCGTTTGCATCGTTGTACCTGTTCACATACTCTCCGTCAAATACACTGCGAATGCGGTTATAGTTAATGTCTGCATTTAATTCCGTTCCCTCTTTTGCAAAGAGATGTTTGTATAGAATACTTCCTCCTAAATTTTGGAATGCGCGCTTCGTATTACTCTCGCGGTAGTATGAACTTTGTCCACCACTCAAGGTGTCGGCAGTAACATTTAATGTATCGAAAGGGGCGAATGAACCCTTCGTAATGCTGCTTGAAAAGGTTAGCGTGTTTCGGTTGTCTAGTAGCCAATCAAAACCACCTCTGCCCGAAAGAAAAAAACCGTTGTTTATGCTGTATTGATCCTGAAATAGCGAAAATGCTGGAGTAACGTTTTCTCGCTCGGTTGTTCCAATACTAATGCTTCTGCGTTGATTAAAATTTGCGTTCGCGAAGAAGTTAATCTTTCCTTGACGAATGTTAAAATCTCCTCCGGAGTTCACCCGACCTCTTCTGTCTACGCCCCCTCGAATGCTTCCGTTGTACCCACCGCTGCGATTGTGTTTCATTACAATGTTTACAATTCCGCCGCCGCCGCCGCTTGCATCGTATTTCGCAGATGGATTGGTAATCAACTCAACGCGCTGAATAGCGTCTGCAGGAATTTGATCAATGGTTAAAGTTGTTGGTCTTCCATCTACAAAAATTTGTGGAGCGGCATTTCGAAGTTGAACATTTCCGTCAGTATCTACTTGAAGTGAAGGAATGTTTCTCAAAACATCTTCTGCTGTTCCGCCCGAATTCATGGGGTTCTTATCTACATCATAAATACGCTTATCGAATTCCAAGCGTGGACCACCACCATCAATCGTCACGGTATTCAGAGTTCCTGTAAAAGCCAACTTAATATTTCCAAGATCTTTTTCCACAAGTCCCATAGGACCTCCAGCAGGCTTCAATGTGAAAATGAAATAAGTGGCATCTACTTCGGCAAGCGAGAAACGCAAGGTTAGTTTTTCATTAACAGGTAAATCTTCAATGGTAAATTCTCCGTTCGATTGCGAGAGGGCTCCTCCCAAGACAAGTGGATTTTTTTCCTTCACCACCAAACTGTCTTCTTTGTACACTCGTAAAATCACGAACTCAAGAGGTTTGTTTGTTCTTGAGTCGAACAACTTTCCATAAACGCGTCCCTTCGCCGCAGGTCTTCCTGGCTGTCCTGTCCCACCTCCCGCAGGTCTTCCGCCGTTTTGCGGCTGCGCAAATGTCGTAATTGTGAAAATCACAGCACATATGATGAGCAGGATGAATTTACCTTTAGGAAAATATTTATTAATTTGAAATGTCATGTGCTAAGAACAGAAATATCTGCGAAAAGTTTAATCCGGTAAAGTTAACCAATAGAAGAGGAGTATAGCTTAATTTTGCCCACTAATGAAACCCATTCCTTTTTCTCCCCCTCGTATCGATGAAAAGACAATTGAAGCGGTAACCGAAGTGTTGCGTTCAGGTTGGATTACAACCGGTCCTCAGACGAGAGCTTTCGAAAACGATATTAAAGAGTATTGCGAATCGGGTCCTGTCTTGTGTTTGAACTCATGGACCAACGCTGTAGAAATGGTTTTGTATTGGTATGGCATTGGTCCAGGCGATGAAGTAATTGTTCCGGCTTACACCTACGCTGCTACAGCGAATGTGGTTGTGCATTTAGGTGCTACTCCAGTTATGGTTGATTGTGCGCTCGACTCAGCGCACATGGACATTGCAAAAGTTGAGGCTGCTATTACGGAAAGAACCAAGGCAATAATGCCGGTTGATGTGGGCGGATTGCCAGTCGACTACGACGCATACATGCATTTAGTGAAAAATTTCACTAAGCGTTTCGAATGGAAACCAACCAATCGCGCCCAAGAAAAAGTAGGAAGACCGTTGTTGGTTTCAGATGCCGCGCATTCGTTCGGTTCGTTGTACAAAGGGAAAAGAGTGGGGAATCAGACCGATGTTGCGGGATTCTCTTTTCACGCTGTGAAGAATCTTACCACAGCAGAAGGTGGGGCCATTGCATTAAATTTTCAAACGGATATTATTTCGGAAAAGATTCGTCAAGAGATTTACGTGAAGTCACTTCACGGACAATCGAAAGATGCGATTTCAAAAATGCAACCAGGCAACTGGCGTTATGATATTGTTGAGGCAGGTTACAAGTGTAACATGACCGATATTCATGCAGCCATTGGTAGAGTAGAGTTGAAGCGCTTTCAAGAGAGTTTAGACAGAAGAAAAGAGATTTGCGAAATCTATAGCCGTGTTCTTTCAACCAATAAGAATTGCATCATTCCAACCTTTAAAACGGAATGGTCCGATTCGAATTATCACTTGTACATGCTTCGCGTAAACAAGTTTACCGAAGATCAGCGCGACGCAGTGATTCGCAAAGTCGCTGAGGAAGGAATTTCCTTGAACGTGCATTTTCAACCCTTGCCTTTATTCACGTTTTACAAAAGCGGAGGGTATGACATTCACGATTTTCCGAATGCATTCAACTTCTACAAGAACGAAATTTCGCTTCCTGTCTACTACGACTTATCGAACGAAGACGCCGAGCGCGTGGCGAAAGCGATTTTGAAAGCTATTCAAACGGTATAATGAAACGTTTGTTCGACATGGTCTTCTCGCTAGCACTCCTTGTTGTGCTATTGCCCGTTGGCATTGTCGTTTCCATTTGGATTGTTCTCGATGATTTTGGATCACCGTTCTTCGTTCAACAGCGTGTTGGTTTGGGTGGAAAGAATTTCGGCTTATTGAAGTTCCGCTCCATGCGCAAAAATGCAGAATCAAAAGGGCAGCTTACTGTTGGAATGAAAGACAATCGCATTACGCGCAGCGGTTATTTTATTCGGAAGTTCAAGATCGACGAGCTGCCCCAATTGGTAAATGTGTTTCTGGGTGAAATGAGCGTGGTAGGTCCTCGTCCAGAAGTTCCGAAATACGTTTCGTTGTACAACGAAGAACAACAAAACGTCCTCAGCATTAAGCCAGGCATAACAGACTTCGCAAGCATTGAATACGTTCGTGAAAACGAACTCCTCAGTGCCTCATCAGACCCCGAGAAAACATACATCGAAGAGATCATGCCCGCTAAACTTGAACTCAACCTCAAGTACCTCCGTGAGCAAAGCTTCCTCACCGACATGAAGATTATTCTTCAAACAATAAAAGCGATTTTGTAAACCCTCATCGCGAAGCGTCATCCGCTGCGCGGTCATCACCGAAGGTGTCATCACACGCAGTGTGTCATCCTTCGCAGAAGGTTATCACAACAAAGTTGTGTCATCCATGGACTTTAAAATAATGGCAACACCCTGCCGAGCCTCCTCCATGGTAATCGTCAAAGGCGGCGCAATACGAAAACTCCACGGACAAGACAAGAACCAAAAACTCAAGAGTCCGTTTCTTAAATTTTCTTCCACCACTTGCTGAACCATTTCAGCACTCTCCATGTCAATGGCGAAGAACAATCCCTTTCTTCGAACTTCGATTACGCGTTCATGCGCGGATAATTTTTCTTCAATGAATTGTCCGATTTGCTCGGCGTGATTCAACAATTCTTCGTTGTGAATTTGCTCGAGGAATGCATGCGCTGCTGCGCAAGCAACCGGATGTCCAGCAAAGGTGCTAATGTGTCCGAGAAACGGATTGTGCGAAAGCTCGCGCATGTTCTCTCGTGAGGAAACCAAGCATCCG
>JBILOU010000101.1:0-4546 GCA_044374295.1 Flavobacteriales bacterium
AGTTACGCCTGTAGCCAATAAATTTGCTGCAGTAATAAGACTACTTCTAGATGCTACACTGCTTGTGATTGCTGCGCGCATACGTGTGCGCTGTCCCTCTGTGAACATACGAGAGCAGTATGAGTATTCCATGTAGTTCTGGACGTTGTCTACGGTGTTTCCACATGAACTTCCAGTAAGCGAGCAAGTGGTCCAACCAATTGTGTTTGGAGTGTCGGTTACGTTATCGTCTTGATTGCAATTCGATGCAACACCAGGAGAATTACCAGGCCCCCAGGTGTGGTATAAATTAATCCAGTGTCCAACTTCGTGAGTAAGTGTTCGGCTGCGCTGATTGGTGCTGGTTCCAATGGCTCCAACATAATCTGAACGCACAACAATACCATCCGTCGCCGCGCCCCAGAATCCGGCTACATCACCCGGAAGGTTTGTGTAACCAGCAGCACCAGCAGCATCTAGGCAAATCCAAATGTTCAGGTATTTATTTCTTGGCCAAATAATTAAATCTTTCATGTCTTGTCCCCCGTCTGAAGTAAGCGGAGAAACAATGCGATTGATACCTCTAGTGCAGTTGCCATCTGGGTCTTTTGTAGCAAGGGCAAACTGAATACCTACATCAGCCGTAATATTTTCGAAGGCCGAAACAACTAAACTGATGTCAGCGTTCTGCAAGGCAAAGTCACGATTCAAAATCGACAGGCCGTTTAATATTTGTTCGTCTGAAATATTCTCAGGGCCATTGTTGTGTATCACATGGAACACAATAGGAATGGTGTAAATAGTCTGTGATCCGCGTTCAGGTGCTTCGTCTGTGAAATTCTGGGTATATGACTCGAGAGCTTCATTTGCTCTGCGAGCAATGCCTTCGGCTTCAGGATACATGCCGAACATGCGAACGCGATTCTCGCGCTCACCGCAATACATGTGGTCTCCTTGAGCGAATATTCCTGTGCTTGCAAATCCAAGTGCAACCACCAAAAGGGTTTTCAAAATTTTCATGGTCAACAAAAATAAACGAATGTGGCCTATAACAATTTTTGTTTTTGTCTAATTTCTTTTCATTGTTTTGTTCCTAGCTTTAGACCTACCTTTGCACCGCTTAAAAAGAACATGAAAAACATTAGAAATTTTTGCATCATTGCGCACATTGACCACGGGAAATCGACCCTTGCGGATAGAATGTTGCAAATAACGAAGACTATTGAAGATCGTAAGATGGTTGCGCAGGCGCTCGACGATATGGATCTTGAGCGTGAGAAGGGTATTACCATTAAGGCTCACGCGATTCAAATGTTGCACAAAGTGGGCAACGAGCAGTTCGTTTTGAATTTGATCGACACACCTGGTCACGTTGACTTTTCTTACGAAGTTTCTCGCGCCATTGCTTCGTGCGAAGGCGCAATTCTTATCGTAGATGCTTCGCAAGGGATTCAAGCGCAAACGATTTCAAACTTGTACTTAGCGTTGGAAAATGATTTAACCATCATTCCAATTTTGAATAAAATAGATCTTCCGAACGCTGACCCTGAGTTGGTGAAAGATCAAATTGTAGATTTAATTGGTTGCGAGCGTGATGAAATTTTAGCCGCAAGCGGAAAAACAGGTGAAGGTGTTCTAGAAATTTTAGATGCTATCTGTTCGCGCATTCCTGCTCCGGTTGGAACGGTAGACGCCCCTTTGCAGGCAATGGTTTTCGATTCAGTATTCAATTCATTCCGTGGAATTATCGCCTATTACCGAATTAAGAACGGTGTTCTTCGTAAAGGCGATAAGGTGAAGTTCATGAGCACAGGAAAAGAGTACTATGCAGATGAAGTAGGTGTATTGGGAATGGACTTGAAGCCGCGCGACTTTGTTGCTGCCGGCGATGTGGGATATATTATTTCCGGAATTAAAACGGCCACGGAAGTAAAAGTTGGTGATACAATTACTACTCTTGCTAACCCTTGTCCTGAAGCCCTTCAAGGTTTTGAAGATGTGAAGCCGATGGTATTCGCGGGTATTTATCCTGTAGATACAGACGAGTACGAAGAGCTTCGTGCGAGTATGGAGAAATTGCAATTGAACGATGCTTCTTTGGTTTTCGAACCCGAGAGTTCGGCTGCGCTTGGATTTGGTTTCCGTTGTGGATTCTTAGGAATGTTGCACATGGAAATTATTCAAGAACGCTTGGAACGCGAGTTCAACATGACTGTTATTACTACCGTTCCAAACGTTAGTTATTTCTGTTACACGACAAAAGGTGAGAAGTTAGAGATTAACAATCCGTCTGAACTTCCAGAACAGAACTTAATTGCTCACGTTGAAGAGCCGTTCATTAAAGCGCAAATTATAACCAAGACTGAATTCATTGGTGCTATCATGACCTTGTGTATTGAAAAGCGCGGCATGCTCACGAATCAGTTGTACTTAACAACAGACCGTATTGAATTAACGTTTGAAATGCCTTTGGCTGAAATCGTATTCGATTTTTACGATCGCTTGAAAACGATTTCAAAAGGATACGCTTCTTTCGATTACTTCAGAATTGGCTACCAAGAGAGCCAGTTGGTGAAATTGGATATTCTCCTTAACGGAGATCAAGTAGATGCATTGAGTGCGCTTATTCACAAAGATCACGCTTACGAATTAGGTAAAAAGATCTGTATGAAATTGCGTGAGCTTATCCCAAGACAACAATTCTTAATCGCGCTGCAAGCCGCCATTGGCGCGAAAATCATTGCTCGCGAAACCATAAACGCCTTGCGTAAAGACGTAACTGCAAAATGTTACGGTGGTGACATCTCGCGTAAACGCAAACTTCTTGAAAAGCAAAAAGAAGGAAAGAAACGTATGCGACAAGTTGGATCTGTAGAAGTTCCCCAGGCAGCGTTTTTGGCGGTGTTGAAGTTGAATAGCTAAACTCAGACTGCGTCTGATCAATCCTGCGGATCAATTACTACGTAATCAATCACTTTGTGATCAATCCTTCGGATCAATTGCGGAGCAAGCTATCACTTCGTGATCAATCCTTCGGATCAATTGCGGAGCAAGCTATCACTTCGTGATCAATCCTTCGGATCAATTACTACGTAAGCAATCACTTCGTGATCAATCCTTCGGATTAATCCTAACGGAAAAATCACGAAGTGATTGATCAGTCAAAGACTGATTGATCCGCAGGATTGATCTGACGAAGTCAGACTGATCAGACATAGTCTGATTTTACATCGTCCAATCTTCCAAAAACTTCGTAGTGAAATTTCCTGAACGGAACTTCTCGTCTTTCATAAGTTTTTGGTGGAAAGGAATCGTTGTTTTAACGCCTTCAATGATATACTCGTCCAGCGCGCGTTGCATTTTCGCAATGGCTTCTTCGCGTGTTTGAGCAACAGTGATTAACTTTGAAATCATTGAATCGTAGAACGGAGGAATCACGTATCCCGCATAGGCGTGAGCGTCTATACGAACACCGTGTCCGCCCGGACAATGATAGTCTGTAATTCTTCCTGGAGAAGGAATGAAGTTCTTGTATGGGTCTTCAGCGTTAATACGACACTGAATTGCGTGCATGGTTGGGTAGTAATTTCTTCCTGAAATAGGCTCACCTGCAGCCAATTTAATTTGCTCCTTCACCAAGTCGTAATCGATAACTTCTTCGGTAATGGTGTGCTCTACTTGAATACGCGTATTCATTTCCATGAAGTAGAAATTACGGTCTTTGTCTACCAAGAACTCTACGGTACCAACACCTTCGTATCCAACAGCAAGAGCAGCTTTGATAGCAGCCTCACCCATGCGCTCGCGTAACTCGGGAGTCATGTATGGAGAAGGGGTTTCTTCAACTAATTTCTGATGTCTTCTTTGAATAGAACAATCGCGTTCTGAAAGGTGACAAGCTTTTCCGTATTGGTCTCCGGCAATTTGAATCTCGATGTGACGTGGCTCAACAACGAATTTTTCCATGTAGATACCATCGTTTCCGAAGGCAGCACCGGCTTCACGTTTTACCATTTCCCAAGCGCTTTCCATTTCGTCTTCACTGTTAACCACACGCATACCTTTTCCACCACCACCTGCGGTAGCTTTCAAGATAACCGGGTAAACAATTTCTTTCGCCAATTCTTTCGCATGGTCGAGGCTTTCGATTAACCCATCGCTACCTGGAATGGTAGGAACACCAGCATTCTTCATGGTTTGCTTTGCCGAAGATTTATCGCCCATCGAGTCGATCATTTCCGGAGAAGCACCAATGAATTTGATTCCGTTTTCTTTACACACCTTAGAAAAGGTAGCGTTTTCAGAAAGGAAACCATATCCTGGGTGAATAGCATCTGCATTGGTGATCTCTGCAGCGGCAATAATGTTAGGAATCTTTAAGTAAGACTCCTTACTTGAAGGCGGGCCAATACAAACAGCTTCATCTGCGAAACGCACATGAAGGCTATCGCGGTCGGCTGTTGAATATACAGCAACCGTTTTAATACCCATTTCTTTGCACGTGCGAATAACACGTAGCGCAATTTCGCCACGATTGGCAATCAATATTTTGTTAAACATGGAAGTA
>JBILOU010000102.1:0-4535 GCA_044374295.1 Flavobacteriales bacterium
CAATTGGCAAACGACTTTGTATTAAATTAGCAGCAATTATAAATAACTAGAAAAATGAAAAAATTATCAATTCTATTTGCTGCATTTGCAGTGGTTCTTTTAGCATCTTGCGGAAAGTACGAAGACGGTCCTGGATTTTCTCTTCGTTCGAAGACTTCTCGTTTAGCGGGTACTTGGACGGTTACTGAAGCGTTTCAAGGGTCAACAGATATCACAGGTGATATCACAAACGGAGGAACGGTTGAGGTTACATTCGACAAAGACGGTGCGTATACTTATGCATACGATTTTGAGATTTTCGGAATTCCAACAAGTGGATCTGTAAGCGGAACGTGGTCTTTCTCAGATGACAAGACCGAGATTGTTGTTACCGACGGTAGTGGCCAAAGTGATTCAGCAAAAATTTTGCGCTTAACTAATCAGGAACTTTGGATTGAAGAGCCAGACGGAAGTGGCGGAACATACGAAGTACATTACTCTGCGAAATAATAATTACAGATTATAAAATGAAAAGACCTCTTCGGAGGTCTTTTTTTAATGCTTCTTTTTCACAAACGCTGCTCGTGAAAGCGGAACATACGATTCCTTTTCACCCAATTGAACTTGTTTGTCGCCTTCAATTATTCTGTGCGAATAATGCGCCAATTGCCCCGTTTCAACGCAAATGGCGTGAACCTTCGTCACGTATTCAGCAATGGCTAACAAATGCGGCATAGGTCCGAATGGCTTGCCCGTGTAGTCCATGTCTAATCCCGCAACAATAACGCGAACTCCCATATTCGCAAGTTGATTGCATACTTCTGGAAGTCCATCGTCGAAGAATTGTGCTTCATCTATACCAATTACTTCTGCTGTCGAAGCAAGCAATAATATTTGTGAAGAATGTTCAACAGGAGTAGAGCGAATGCTCGTCCCCATATGACTCACCACTTCTTCTTCACTGTAACGAATATCGAATTTCGGTTTGAAAATTTCAACGTTCATCTTCGCGAATTCCGCACGCTTTAAGCGTCGAATCAACTCTTCCGTTTTTCCAGAAAACATAGATCCGCACACGACTTCAATCCAGCCGGCGCTTCTTCCTCTATTTACTGTGTTTTCTAGGAACATGGGATTCAAAGATAAGGATTCTTCGAAAGGTGTGTTACAAGGTTCTACGAAAGGTCCTGCGGAAGGTCGCTACGCGAAGCGTCCTTGCAAAGCACCTTCGTCAGACCTTGTAAAAACACCTTCCTCAGGACCTTCTTAGACCTTCCTTCGGCCCTTCCTATTAATCGTTAAAGCGTATTGAATCATAAACCCACGCGGTGCTTCTGGCTTGGCGGGACGAATGGTTACAAAGGTGTTTGTGATATTTGTAATTTGAAGGGTAAAGCGATGACCGTTCTTGATGTATCCACCACGAATATCAATAATCGCTGAAGGTCCACTGAAGTCTTTTCTGAATTGCGCCAACCCAGGAACGAAGATTTCGAAAATAGAATCTACTTTCTCCATGTAACTGTATGCACGAATACCTGCACCAATGGTGAATCCTTCTGGAGATTGCGCGTCAATGTTGAACTTACCCATGTGGCGGTAACGATACTTCAAGATCGGTGTTCCTGCGCCGCGTTCGTCGGTTGCGAAAGACTGAATCGCATATTTAACATAGGGTGCGAATGATTTCAATTCCGGAGAAATGTTCATGTCAATCGGACAGATATACGTGTAACCTCCGTTCAAATTCACTTTCCATTTGCCAATGTAACTGTCTCCATTTATTGAAAGTTCAACACCTCCAATTTGCGCGTCGGTAATGTTTATGCTCTTGAATCCAAATCCGAAAAGCGGATCAGTAGGAGCACCCCACTGATCAAACGAAAACTCCAATAAGTTTTTATATCGCGTAAGGAAGAAAGCAGCGTCGGCAGATGCATCCCATTCACCAATTTTTATTTTTTGCTTCACGCCAATTTCAGCGCCCCAGCCTTGTTCTGGACGAAGATCTGGATTTGGATAAATGCGAATGATATCGAGGTTGGTGTTTACAAAACGCTCAGCTGGGGAAGGGAAGCGGAATCCTTGTCCAATCGAAGCGCGAAGAAAAGTGTTCTTTCCTGCTTCGTAGTTGATACCTGCTCTTCCTACAGGAATCGAGCGAACAACCATAGCGTCTAAACGAAACAATTCCATGCGAGCACCTGCGCTGAATTGAAACTTTTTCCAAGGTTGATCGAACTGAACATAAGTGCCTGCAAAATTTCCAGCATGTCTTCCACCTAAACCGCCATCATCGAAAAAGAATTGTGTGCCACTTAATCCGGTTACCAAAGTCCCTTTCGACTTCGTGCTGTGTTGAAATTGATATTCGCTGCTAATGAGATTGGTGGCGGGGTACCAATCTTTTCCCCCCACTTGCAAGGTGTAATAATACCTTCCGCGAACGGTATGCTTATTCGCGTTTTTATCGAAGGCCGTGAACCACGGATCAATGTTCGCCCACAAGTCGTTTAAGTTCAATAAAGTTGTTGTGCTGTAGGGCAAATAAGAATCGGCCCCGGTTCCTTTCCACATAAAAAAGAAGCCTTGTTTTTGATGCATGATGTTTCCATCAATACCCGCACTTCTTCTTCCGTTTTTCCAAATTTTTCTTGTGCGAAACGAAATACGTTCACGGTCTTCGTATTCGCCATTCAACCAACCCACGCTGCGCAATACATTTCCACCTATAACGAAATCAATTCCGTTCTTTAAACGCTCTTTGTGACGGAATTGAAGACCACTCTGATAGGGAATGCGATTGCCAGTCCACCAAGCCATAGATGCATCGCGCGGTTTATCGTAGGTGGTTCCAAACGTTGAAACAAATGTTTCAGGTTCTTTTCCGGGATAAGCGGTGCGGACATGAATAACTCCGTTCAGTGCAGCGCTTCCGTATTGCACAGACGACGCGCCTTTCACGACTTCGATTTGTTCTGCCAATTCTAACGGAACATAGTTCCATTTAATGTCGTTGCGATCTGCTGTGATCAAAGGCTGATTGTCTACGATAAGCAAAACGCGTGTTCCCGCACCGAAAGCATACCCACTTCCCCCGCGAATACTCGCTTGTCCATCTATAATGGTAAGACCTGGAAGTCGCTCTGCGGCTTTCGCCAAATCGGGAGTAATGCGTTGAATAAGTTCAGTGGCTTTAATAACATCGATACTCAACGTTTGCAATTCGAGCGCTTGCAAATATTTCGAAGAGCCAATAACAACGGTTCCTGTAGAAGAGCTTTGCACTTTCAAAAAGATACTCAGTCCTTGCTCATACATGGCGTCCGTTACAGCCATTGTGCTGTCGGCATGCCCAAGGTGTCGAACGGTAATTGAATCCAGGATATCTGTTTTATTCAATTTGGAAGTCCCCGATAAATCTGTTACACCAATGGTAACTCCTTTCGAGAAGAGCATTGCACCGGGCAAAGGATCTCGAGAAGTCTCATCGAAAATTCGAACTTTTAAGGTCTGCGCTGAAAGCGAACTCGCAAGAATTGTTAAGAGAAGGATAAGGCCGAAACGCATCAGTCAAATATAGGAAGATTCTTCGAAAGGTGCTTCACAAGGTTCTTCGAAAGGTCCTGAGTAAGGTCGCTACGCGAAGCGTCCTTGCAACGCACCTTCGTAGACATTCTGAAAGACCTTGTAAAACACCTTCGTGGACCTTCTGAAAGACCTTGTAATACACCTTCGTAGACCTTCTGAAAGACCTTGTAATACATCTTCGTTAGACCTTTGAGTTATCACTCAAAAAAGAAATGCAAATCTCATTAAACTCCACCGGCTTCTCAATATTCACCACGTGTCCGCTGTCGGGAACTACAATGAGTTCAGAGGAAGTGAATCGCAAAGCGAGTTTTTTTATGGAAGGAAGAAACATGTGATCTTCTGCGCCCATGACGTAGAGCGTCTTTGCGGGAGTTTCTTTTTTTCGGAAGGAAGAGAGAAGCGGATTTACTTGGGAGACTAAGCCGAACCATTTTTTGAATTCGGTTTGCTCGAGTTTTTTCGCTTCTTGAATGAATAAATTTCGCGCTTCAGAATTGCTCTTCTTCGGCATAATAATGAACGCGAAAAAGCGATATAAAATCAAATAGGGAATAATAGACTTGAACGTATCGCCGAAGCGCATAAGTAGTTGGCCGCGTACATTCAGTTTCATTGTTGCTCCGGCGAGAATCATTGATTTCACCAATGAAGAAGCGCGTTCGCTAATGTCACGAATGACAATGGTTCCCATGGAAATGCCAACGAAGTGGGTGCATTTGATTTTCAAATGTTCCAATACTTCAATGACTTCGTTGCCTATTTCTTCGAAGTTGTATTTCTCTTTTTTAAGCGGACGAACATTTTTCGATTGACCGTGTCCGCGCAAATCAATGAGCAAAACATTGAAGTGTTTTTGAAACGCGCGAATCTGTTTGAACCAAATGGCACTGCTTCCTCCAGCCCCGTGAATAAAGGTTACCCATTCATTCGAACTCGAGTGATTGAAGATGGAGTAGTGAAGA
>JBILOU010000103.1:0-4520 GCA_044374295.1 Flavobacteriales bacterium
TATTTTAGTTTACAAGTTTAGTGCTCTTTTACTTTTTGAAAACACGTTCATCGGCCAATTTGTTCTTGTTGGCCAATTGTCCGCATGCTGCGTCAATGTCTTTTCCTCTTGAACGTCTTATGTTCACGATCATGTTCTTGCTTTCCAAGAACTTCGCAAACGCCTCTACACGCTCAGGACTGGCTTGCTGAAACTCACCGTCGTCAATCGGATTGTATTCAATGATGTTTATTTTAACCGGAAGCTGCTTCGAAAATTCAGCAAGCTCGCGCGCATCTTGAATGGTGTCGTTGAAGTCTTTGAAAATGATGTACTCAAACGTAATGCGTGTGCCCGTGGCCTCATGGAAATACTTCAATGCCTCAGATAACGAAGCCAAGTTGTTCGACTCGTTAATGTCCATAATCTTGTTGCGCTTCTCGTCATTCGCCGCGTGCAGCGAAAGCGCTAAGTTGAACTTCACCTTATCGTCGCCCAACTTCTTAATCATCTTGGCTATTCCCGCTGTGCTCACCGTAATGCGCTGTGGCGACATACCCAATCCTTCAGGGCTCGTAATCCACTGAATAGACGTCATCATGTTCTTGTAATTCAGCAAAGGCTCGCCCATGCCCATGTACACGATGTTTGTTAAAGGAGTGTTGTAACGCGTAAGCGCTTCGTTGCGCAAATAATTCACCTGGTCGAAGATCTCTCCGCCAGTCAAATTACGCATCATCTTCAACTTTCCCGTTGCACAAAACTTACACGCTAAGCTGCAACCCACCTGCGAAGAAATACATGCGGTCATGCGCTTAGTCGTCGGAATCAGAACTCCTTCCACCACTTTATCTCCATCTACCTTGAAAGCACACTTAATAGTCTTGTCCGCACTTATTTGTTGCTCATGCAAGACAGCCTTCGACAAGAAATACTTCTCGTCGAGCTTCTCTCTCATATCTTTCGGCAAGTTCTGCATTTCAGGAATGCTTGTCGCACCGCGCTGCCACATCCATTCACGAATCTGCTTAGCACGAAAAGAAGGTGCTCCCAGTTCTTTCAACTCGGACATTAGTTCTTCCGAACTCAATTCTCGCAAATCCTTTTTTGTATTCATGCCGTGCAAAGATAGATAGCTTACATTTGAATCACATTCACTTTTCATGAAGCGTTTCGTTTTAATATTTATTTTTTCCGCCGCATTGCAATCCTTCGGTCAATCAGACAGTCTTGAAATAATTTCTTTTCAAGACACCTTAGTGCCTGTTGAGGGTGAAATATCTGATGTGTTTGAAATGGCTCCTATGGAAATGCCTGAAGAAGAGATGTACAACGAAAAAGACTACATCCGCTACATGTGTTTCTTCACAGGTGTAGACTTCGGTTTGCTTTCGCTGCAAAATGAAACATATCACATCAAGCAAAAGCAATCTTTTTCATTCCGATTGAATTTAGTGGAATTCAAAAAGCAACTGATTGAAAACAGATTCGGTGTTTTTTCCGGAATAGCATTGGGCTATCACCAAATCGGATTTCAAGACGACTTCAAGTTTATTAATTCTGGAAGTGAAACCATTCTCGTCCCAGACACCATTGATTATTTGAAAAACCAACTTCGCTCCTTTTCAGTTTCTGTTCCCATTATGCTTGAAATAAACAGCAAGAACACGTTTGAGAAAAACTTGCATTTGGCTTTCGGCGTGCAGGCCGGATATCGCTATGCCAATGGCACTTATCAGAAACACGTGAACGGCGCAGCAACTATTGTTCGCAAAAACAGTGAAGATATTTATGTTAACCGCTATAACCTCGAAGCATGCATTAGAGTTGGGTTTCAGAACCTCACCTTCTTCGCATCACGTTCCTTGACGCCACTGTTCAGCACGAATAAATTTCAAACCGAACTCTATCCAATAGTTGTTGGACTTTCCATTTTGCCTGCTAACACGAAACCAAGTAACCCAGACGATTTCGATTTTTAAAAACATGACCTTACGCTCGCGCATATACATATCGCTCTTTTCCATAACACTCATTTCCTTTGTGGTAACCGGAATTGTGGCTGCCTTCGATCACTACGAACACGACATCACCTACAACGAAGAGCGCATTGCAGAAAAAGAAAAATCCATTCGTGCGTCGCTTGAATATTTGCTTTTACAAAACGGCGGATACATAGATACTGATTCAATTTCAATGCTTCTAGGCGACAAAGTCTGCGAGCTTTCGGAAGTAAACAATTTGTTCATTACCATCTACGACTTGAACGGGAGATACCTCGTTTCCATGAATACAGATACGGCTGAAGCCAATAAAATTCCCATGCAGCTATCGCCAGAATTAACCAATCAAATTAAGACGACCACCAAAACAAAAGCTGTCATTCTTCCCTCTGAAACGAACGATACACAGAACTTAGCATACTGGTGCTTCAGCGACGATTACGGAAGACCCTTGGCTTTAGTAGGTATGCTTTACGAAAAGAAAGAAGTCGAAAAAGCGAAGCTTTGGAATTTCATGAAAGAAATTGGTACAACCTACATTGTGCTTTTCATTCTGGCAGCAGGCATTGCTTTTCTTATCACACGCGACTTCACAAAGTCGTTAAGCAAATTAAGCGAAAGCATCAACCACTTGAAGCTTGGAAAAAAGAACGAGCCACTTGAATGGAAGAGCAACGATGAAATTGGACAGCTCATTCAAGAGTACAACAGAATGCTGTTTCAACTCGGTGCAAGTGCCGACAAGCTAGCGCAACAAGAACGCGAAACAGCGTGGCGCGAAATGGCGCAACAAGTGGCGCACGAAATTAAAAATCCGCTTACGCCCATGAAGCTTCGCTTGCAACATTTGCAACGCTCTTGGCAAGACAATCCGGAAGAATTTCAAACACGTCTGAACGATTTCGTTCAGAGCATGACCGATCAAATAGACACGTTATCACACATTGCGCAAGAGTTTTCGAACTTCGCTAAAATGCCGCAGTCTGTGAATGAGCGCTTGAATCTTCAAGACATCGTGAAGTCAGTACTCACCACTTTTGAAAATGAAAATCAGACCATTTCATTCCATCAAAACAATGCGAACGCCGCGTTTATTTTCGGAGACAAATCCCACGTAATTCGCGTATTGAACAACCTAATCACAAACGCTATTCAGTCTATTCCAACCGAACGTTCGAAGAAGATTTCACTTGGATTGCGCTTCGCTGAAAATCATGTGGTGATAAAAATTTCCGACAACGGAAGCGGCATTTCTCCTGAAATTTCGAAGCGCATCTTCATGCCGAACTTCACCACACGAAGCACTGGAAGCGGTCTTGGATTAGCCATGGTGAAAAGCATTGTTACACAAATGAACGGCAACGTGGCTTTCAGAACACAAGTAGATAAAGGAAGCTCGTTCTTCGTTATTCTTCCACTAGATCAAAAAGCATAGGTCTACTCGGAGCCGCGTCGTTAGCGAAATTCGAAACCTGCAGATTCAAGATATAATTTCCGTCTGAAATTTCATTCGGAACATAAATCAACTCTGTAATTGTTTTTTGAAAATTCGGCTCTGCCGGAACATTCCAAAACAAATGATGGGCAGCCAAAGCTCCACCGTCTTCCTCGCGGTCTACACTTGGCAAATCAATCAACAAATGCTGAACACCCGCATCAACAATTCGCTGCATGGCACCGATTGTCAAATACGGAAAATTCGTTCCTGAATATTGTCTATTCGTTTTCGAATGATCATTCGGTTTTGTGCGAATAATTAACGCTTCCACATTCAAATCCATTCCAAATAAACTCTCCTCATTCACAACCCAATCCCCTGTTTCAAGATTCTGCGAAAGGTCCTGCGGAAGGTCTTGCGAAGCACCGGTTTCAAGATTCTGCGAAAGGTCCTGCGGAAGGTCTTGCGAAGCACCTTCTGTAAGACCTTGTGAAACATCTTGTCTCATTAAAACAACCGTAACCAGTTTAGCAATATAATGTGAGGAACCTATGCTATTCACCACAAGAACATCTGTATCAATGATATGCCCAACATTCTCTGTGTGCGTGCCATGTCCATGCGGATTGAAATACACGTCGCGAAAATTTACCGCTCCACCTTCTGCAACAGAACCCAAGAACTGTTCCGTGCGAACGGGTTCAATGCGCATAGGCTCTACGTACCACGCGCGCGGTCCATTTGGATTCAATGAAATGCTAATGTCTTTTCCTTTTTCGGTTTGAAAAGAATAGGTGCGTCCGTCTTTTTGAAGCGTAAGTTTCATGCTACAAGATTAAAGAAATAATGTTGAAATAATGTGGTCGGAAATAAGCCATCCCTTCGGTGTAAGTCGAAATCCAGTTTCATCCATGACCGCATTTCCACCTTCAACAAATTTGAAAAAATTTCGTTCGTTGTCATTTTTCCAATCAGCTGGAAAGTCTTTCCAATCTATTCCTTCACAGGTGCGAAGGCCAACCATAATGCGTTCGTTCAACCGATCTATTTCCGTCAATTCTTCAACTTCAAAAAAATCTTTTTTCAATTCAAGTGAACGA
>JBILOU010000142.1:0-2832 GCA_044374295.1 Flavobacteriales bacterium
AAGAGTTTTTCGGTGTGTTACCGTGTTGTTGTTGGCGAACGTTTATGCGCAACAGGAAAATCGGTTCTGGTTTGTTTCAATCACAAGGACAAACGTCCGCAAGCCATTCCAGAGGCATGGCGAGCGGTGTTTATAGCAAGTTAATATGGCGAAGGACAAGTTAAAACGGTGGGCTGAAAACAAGACGTTTCCGCATGTGTTCGAACCGAACTTAATGCCAATCATTCGCGAGAACGCGACTTTCATGAAAGGACTGTGGCGCGATGAATTTTACAAGAACAACAATCAGCTTGTTGTTGAATTGGGCTGTGGGAAAGGGGAGTATGCGGTTGGACAAGCGCAGCGAAATTTAGATAAGAATTATTTAGGGATCGACGTTAAAGGACATCGTTTTCATAAAGGGGCAAAAGAGTCTCTTGAAATGGGGTTGACCAATGTGGCTTTTCTTCGAGCGAGAATTGAATTCATTGACGCGTTTTTCGCTGACAATGAATTGGATGAAATCTGGCTTACGTTTTCAGACCCGATGCCGAATGATCACTGTGGAAACAGAAGAATCACCTCAGGCTTTTATATGAAACGCTATGAACGCATGTTGAAGTCGGAGGGAATTGTTCACATTAAGCATGACAATCCAGCGCTCTACGAGCGTGCTTTGCGGGAGATTCCTTTGATGGGAGCAGAAATCGTTTTACATGACGACAACATTTACGAATCGGGATTTTTAGAAACGATAGACGAGAAGCTGAAAGATGTTTTGGAGATAAGAACATTCTACGAGCAAATGTGGTTGAAGGAGGGAAGAAAGATTAAATACATTCAGGCAAGAATGCCAAAAAAAATAATACTATGAGTGTTTCAAAAGCAGCAATACTAGAGGCATTAGCGAACGTACAAGAACCAGATTTGAAGAAGGACATTGTGACCTTGAATCTAGTGAAGATTATTCGCGGAGAAGGGAATGAGATTGAGTTGGAAGTAAAAGTGAGTAATCCTGCGATGCATGCCAAACAACGCATGCGTGAGGCTTGTGTCTTCGCTATTCAACGCGTGTTGGGAAATGAATTCGAAGTGAAGGTTCATGTTGAAGCGATAGCAGGAGACGAGAGGAGCGGTGAATTGCGCAGAATTCTCCCAGGCGTAAAACACATTATTGCTGTTGCGAGTGGAAAGGGTGGAGTAGGTAAAAGCACCGTGTCTTCCAACTTGGCTGCAGGTCTAGCAGCTTTGGGACATAAAGTAGGACTGTTAGATGCCGACATCTACGGACCATCTGCACCAACTATGTTCGATGTGGTATTGGAAAAACCAAGACTCATAGAAGTTGATGGAAAGAAAGTAATGGCTCCTGTAGACGCACATGGTGTAAAAGTATTGAGTATCGGGTTTTTCACGGAAGGTGATCAAGCGGTTGTTTGGCGCGGTCCAATGGCTACGAAAGCTTTGAATCAAATGATCACCGATGTTGAATGGGGAGAATTGGATTATATGATTGTTGATCTTCCTCCCGGGACGGGCGATGTTCATTTAAGTATTGTACAAACGTTGCCAATCTCTGCAGTTGTTGTGGTGAGCACGCCGCAAGAGGTTGCGCTTGTAGATGCGCGTAAGGGAATAGCGATGTTCCAATTGCCGGCGGTAAATATTCCAGTATTGGGATTGGTAGAGAATATGTCTTGGTTCACGCCAGCAGAACTTCCAGAAAACAAGTATTTCATTTTTGGTGAAGGCGGAACGAAGCGCCTTGCAGAGAGTTTGAATCTTCCTGTTATTGGAGAAATTCCGTTGATTCAAAGCATTCGCGAAGCAGGGGATGTTGGAAGGCCTTCGGTTCTTCAAGACAATACTACTGCAGCGCGCTATTGGCAAGCATTTTTAATTAACTTTGAAAAGGAATTGCGCTTGCTGCCATTCCGTAAACCTGCAACCCAAGAATAATATGTTACAAGATTCATTGTTTCAACGTGTGAACGAAGCGCTTAATTCCATTAGACCTTATTTGGAAGCAGACGGAGGTGGAATTGAGTTGAAAGAAGTGACTCCTGAAATGACCGCATTAGTTGAATTGAAAGGTGCGTGCACAAACTGCAACAAATCGCACATGACAATGAAAGCGGGTGTTGAAGCGGCAATCAAGGCTGCTGTTCCAGAAATTAAGACGGTTGTTGCAATGTCTCAAGAAATTGAAGAACCTACTACGTTATAATCCGTAGTAGTTCTTTCTCGTTTCTTTTACCTGATCGTTCGTTAGATATTCGTCGTAAGACATTCTCTTGTCGATAACGCCTTTCGGTGTTATTTCAATAATTCTATTTGCTACTGTTTCAGTGAACTCATGGTCATGCGAAGTGAACAATGCATTGTGCTTCCAGTCTTTCATGGCGTTGTTGAAGGCCGTAATAGACTCGAGGTCTAAGTGGTTCGTAGGCTCATCGAGCATAAGGCAATTCGCATTCGCGAGCATCATGCGAGAAACCATGCAACGTACTTTTTCTCCTCCAGAAAGAACAGAACATTTCTTCATTACTTCTTCTCCGCTGAACAACATTTTCCCTAAGAAACCACGAACGTATGTTTCGTCTTTATCTACAGAGAACTGACGTAACCAATCAACAAGATTGTCGTCAGATTTGAAGAAGTCTTCGTTGTTGTTTGGAAGGTATGCAGTCGTTATTGTACTTCCCCATTCAACAGTTCCTGTTGTTGGTTCTTCAATGTTATTGATGATTTGAAAGAAGGAAGTGATAGCAGTATGATCCTTTGAAAGAATGGCTACTTTGTCTCCTTTGATAAGCGTGAATTCAACGTCTTTGAATTGAACACTTCCATCTG
>JBILOU010000105.1:0-4347 GCA_044374295.1 Flavobacteriales bacterium
GGTTGCTAGGCTCATCAAAAACTAATTCCCCTCCCCCAATAATATTTCAATCTCTTTTTTCAACTCAGGAATAGACTCATGAATTATTGTCCAAATAATATCGTCAGAAACGGAATCGTATCCATGAATGATTCTATTTCTTACATCGATTATTTTTCGTGAATTCGACAATTTAAAATCTGGAAATCCCTTGACAAGTCTGTTCATTGCTTCACCTACAATCTCAAGATTTCTTTCTACAGCTCTTTTCGTTTTAAGATCGAGAACGTAGCGGCTAAAACTCATGTCACCCGAGTCCAAAAAGGATTCTATTTCTATGATAGCATTAAGAATATCGTACAACAGACTACTCTGATTCTTTTCCATAAATCAATGATCTTTCTTGAACTATCTGATCTTTCAAATATGGATTCTTTAACTCTTTAGCCTCCAATAAATCAACCTCTCGACCAAGCAAATCTTCAAGTGAAAACTTCAAATCAAAATAATTGTCTGAATAAGACTTGGGAGAATTATTCTCCTCGAAAGCAACAATTAAATCCACATCACTTACTTCGGAAAATGAATCTTTCGTTACAGACCCAAAAGCATACAAATTTTTCACCTTATGCTTTTCGCATAAATGTTGAATTGAAGTCATGTATGGTGCTAACGGTTCCATGTCACTAAATTAATAAATAATTGATTACCTCAACTTTAATACAATCCCAATCTTCAACTCCGCTCCTCTTTCAAGATCGTTTTTTCGTTCAATGCTGCGAATACGGATGCCGTATTGTTGAGAAATGTCGCGAATGCTCTCTCCGCGTTTCACTTTGTGTTCTTTCACGCTTCCCTTGAAGCGCTTGGGTTGTAGGTAAACGACTTCTTTTTCTTGGAAAACATGTCCGTCTTGAATATCGTTGTACTTCTCCAATAAATGTTCAGAAATACCTGTGCGGTCTGATAGTTCTTTCAGTGTTTCTTTCTTCTTCGCAGAGACATATTTAATTCGATTATTTGAGATGTTGATAACCACCGAATGTTCATTCGGTTTTTGTTCGGTATCAAACTGTGTGAGTTCGTACTTCTCAATTAAATCTATCAAGTTCTTAGCATAGGTTGAACTTGTTGCATATCCGCATTTCTTCAGTCCCTGCGCCCATCCTTTGTAGTCAGTAATCTCCAAGAAGAAAAGCTCTTCGTAGCGTGGCTTCTTCAGAAAAACACTGTGGTCTTCGAACGACTGATCTACTGATTTGTATTTACGGAAACATTCATTCGGAGCATCATCGTCGATGTGCATGGTTGCACCACTCCAAGTGTCGTGACATTTAATTCCGAAATGATTGTTTGCTTCAACGGCGAGCTTCGATTTACCGCTGCCACTTTCCAGAATACCCTGTGCCAAAGTAATGCTAGCGGGAACACCGTATTTGCGCATTTGATCTTGCGCAATGGACGAATACCTTTGAATGTAAGCCTCTGGAGACTGGGCCAGAGAAGTTGAGAAAGGGGGAAGAATGAGTAAGAGTAGGAGAATGAGAAACAAGAAGTAATTAATACTTCTTACGTTCTTTCTCTGTACCGTCTTCGTTGTAGAAGATCCACTCACCCGCTTCTTTTCCATTTTCATATTCACCTTCAACATAGGGTTTTCCGTTTTCATGCCAAGCTTTGTAATCGCCTTCTAGTACTCCATTCTCATAGGTATTCAAGCTCCACTTGTTTCCGTTCGTGTAGAACGTGTAACACTCGCCGTGACGCTTCGTGTCTTTCATTCGCATTTCAATGTAGCACTGTTGGCTGTTTGGATAGAATGCGCGTTCGCCAATTTTATTGTCCGTGCCTTTTTCGAAATACCCAACGATGCGCATGCCCTCTGCTGTGGTTTTGATCTCGCGCGCTTCAGCATCGTCTAACGATGGGGTACATGAAGTTAGAATGAGTGTGCAAATCGATAGAATCCAAAAGGCTTTTTTCATACTTCTATTTTTTTCGTTCAATGGTGTAGTTCACCAACAATTTCAGGGATTCGCGAGCAGGAGAGTCTTCGAACTGATTCAAAATTTCTAAAGCCTTGTCGCGGAATTCAAACATTTTATCCGTCGCATATTGAATTCCACCCAACTTCACCACCTGAGCCATAAGCTCTTCAACCTTCACTTTATCTGTGTTGTACTTGCGTACGATTCGAATCAATTTCTTCGCGGTATCGCGATCGACTTTTCCTAAAACATGAATCAATGGAAGCGTTAACTTTCTTTCTTGAATGTCAATGCCCACAGGTTTTCCAATGGCATCGGTTGTCCCATAATCGAACAGGTCATCCTTGATCTGGAAGGCCATACCAACGTATTCTCCGAACAGGGCCAATTGCTTCACTTGCTCGTCTGTAGCGGAGGTGGAAGCTGCTCCGCTTTCGCAACACGCTGAAATAAGTGAAGCAGTTTTCTGACCAATGATGTCGTAATAGACCTCTTCCGTAATATCTAATTTTCTTGATTTTTCTTGTTGAAGCAATTCTCCCTCGGCCATGTCCTTCACGGCTTTGCTCATGATTCCCAACAGACGAAACTGTTGTGTTTTCACACTTAATGAAAGACCTCTTGACAACAAATAGTCTCCAACTAAAACGGCGATTTTGTTTTTCCAAAGCGCGTTAATGCTGAAGAATCCGCGACGCATTTGTGCATCGTCTACCACGTCGTCGTGCACGAGTGTTGCGGTGTGCAGCAGTTCAATCATGGTTGCAGCAACGAACGTTGGCTCTTCTGGTTTTTCAAAAAGCTTTGCAGATAAGAAAACAAACAACGGTCGCATTTGCTTCCCTTTTCTTTTCACAATGTAATTGGTAACCTTGTCCAACAAGCGATGCTCGCTTTTCATCTGTTCTTTGAAGAACGATTCAAACGCATTCATTTCGCCTTCAACAGGCGCTTGTATTTGGGATAGAGCTGACACGGGGGCAAATGTAACACACTTTGGTGTTTACGCCTTCGGCGATGACACTTCGTGATGACGCTGCGCGATGACACTTCGTGATGACCGCTTCGCGGAGGGTCAGATTATTTTCTTTTCCTTTTCTTCTTAATATCTGGACCGAAGAGATCGCCGCCGTCGTGTTTGCCAGGTTTGTCGGAGCTTACATCACTAGGACCTTTGTTCACGTCGTCGCAAGTGCGATCTGGCTTGTGCTTTGCGAAGAGTATAGATGCTTTGAAAACTATGGGGCAATAATGTGAATGGAAATAATCCATCCGAATGTCCCCCAAAGTGTTTGGAAATAATTGCAATACAGGCAATTCAACTTCAAACGTAGCGTAAAGTCCGTCGTTTATCGCCATTCCGTATCCCAAGCCATAATAAACTTGAGAACGAATTTTTTCAGAGTAGGATCTTGGCAGTGCAAAGTATTCTCCCTTAGTTGAGCGCTTATATGCGTAATCTGCAAAGACACCTAATTCATTTTGAATCCATTTTCCTTTTCCGAATGGGTAGATATTGCTCGTTGAGAAAGTAAGTCCAAATCTGTTTTCATGAAAGATTCGTTTCTCTTCAATCTTCTGTCCGTATACGTCTTCACCATTGAACTTTTCAGAACCGTTAAATCGAACGTAATGAACATTCAAATCGAACCTATTCAATAAAAATAGTTTGTCTGTAACCCAGTACTTTCCAATATCTGCTGTCCATCCAACACGTGGTCTTGCCTTGTAAATTCCTGCACTATAGACGGGAGACGAGATGGTATCAATCGCATTCCAGCGCTTACCATACGCGACAGTTGGGCCAATAGAAACAACAAGTCCATTCGGCAAATAAGACGTTCGCTCATAGAAAAGCGTTTTCAACGTCGTTCTCCGTTGCCCGAAACCAACGGCAGCAAAAAGAAATAGAATTGTAAAGATGGTCATTCTCATAATGCAATAATACACCAGCAAAGCTGGATGACACAACGGAGTTGTGATGACACTTTGTGATGACCGTTCCGGATGACACAACACGGTTGTGATGACACTTTGTGATGACCGCTTCGCGGAGCGTCATCCACGCAGTGGTCATCACGAAGTGTCATCCTTCGAAGAAGGTCATCGGCTCCGCCGTATTTTTTCCCAAAAATCATTTGCATCAAATCCCTTAAATGTGGTATTTTTGCAGCCCAAACGACTTCTATTTAGATTTTTTCTAAATAGTTTGCGAAATGGGTAAACATGTTGAACGTGTTGTTGTTAAACTTTGACAAATGATTAAGATAACAGAAAGTGCGAAAGCACAAGTGGCCAAGCTGATTGCAGATGAGGGGCATCCTTCAAATGCTTTCGTTCGAGTAGGCGTTGATGGTGGAGGTTGCAGCGGACTTATGTA
>JBILOU010000051.1:0-14686 GCA_044374295.1 Flavobacteriales bacterium
TACCAGTAGTTTTGGTTAATTAGAATTTGTTTAGGTAATTAGTCTGAAAAACCCTCGTTCGCGAGGGTTTTTCGTTTTGTCTATCTTCGTGCAATGAGTTGGGTTGGATTAAAAAAAGGCTTCGATATTTATTTGCGATTGGAAAAGTCCCTTTCGGAAGCCACCCGTTCGGCCTATTTGAAGGATGTTACGAAACTCGAGAACTTCACTGAGAGTATAGCAGTGTCTTCTGTCACTCATGAAACCATAACTTCCTTTTTAAAATTTCTTCATGAATTGGGCTTAGAGGCCACTTCTCAAGCACGAATTATTTCCGGACTTAAAGGATTCTTTTCTTATTTGATTTTGGAAAAGGTTATTTCAATAGATCCCATGGAATTTATTGAAATGCCAAGAACGTCTCGCAAGCTTCCTGACGTGCTTAGCATTGAAGAGGTAGTTTCGATTATTGAACACTGTGATTTAAGTAAACCCGAAGGCACTAGAAACAGAGCTATTCTTGAAACACTATACAGTTGTGGACTTCGGGTGAGTGAGCTCACCGATCTGAAAATTTCTCAAATGAGAACAAGCGATCAGCTATTGCGCATTGTTGGAAAAGGAAACAAAGAGCGCTTCGTTCCGATTGGAGAAGAGGCCATGAAATGGATTCAGCATTACAACGAGCACATGCGCAATCACATGACTCTTGCGTCTGGGCATGAGGATTTTGTTTTTCTAAATCGAAGAGGAAAGAAGTTAAGTCGTATGTATATCTTCACCATTATTCGTGAAAATTGCGTTGCATTAGGCATTCAGAAGCAAGTGAGTCCTCACACTTTCCGTCATTCATTTGCAACTCATCTTGTTGAAGCCGGGGCAGATTTACGGGCTGTTCAAGAAATGCTTGGACATTCGAGCATTACAACAACCGAGATTTATACGCACATCGACAGATCTCGCCTGAAAGAAGAAATTCAGCTATTTCATCCGCGGTACGGGAAAAATTGAAAAATCCAATAATCCCACTATTTTTCACAAAGACTTAACACACTTCTAATCATCTAATGGTGTATATACCTGCTTATATTTGAGTATCCTTTCCAATTATGAAAAAGTTATTCTTATTCTTATTCATTTTAGTCACTTCGATTAAAACGAACGCCCAATCGGTTAGCATAACATCGAATGACCTGATTTTATGCCCGGGAGAAAGCGCAACGCTCACCGCAGCAGCAGATCTTCCCAATCGCGTGTTGAATTTTCCACGTGCGGCAAACCAAGCAATTATTCTCAATAATGTGCCCGCGCAAACAATAGGTACATTTTCGTACGAGTTTTGGTTCAATACCCCGGACTCTATTGTTTTACTTCCTGAGCATGTTGATGGTATTGGCATATACGATGGCCAAGCTGGCCAAAATTATGCAGTATACCCCCAAAGCATTTTTAGTGGAATTCAAAGACGTTCTTCTGGAATTTCTGTTGGTGTTAATGGTATTTCTGTCATGGAGCAAAGCCATCAGTTCTCTGCATCTCGATTAACCTACGCCGCTGATTTGAGCGGGTGGCATCACTGCGCTGTAGTATACACCTCGAATAATTTCGAACTTTTCATAGATGGTGTTTCGGTGGGCTCACGATTGAACGGATCGAATTATGCAGACAACAATTTCGGGGTTCCTTTGACTGTGGCGTTCCGTCCTAACCTTGGAAATAGCTATCCTGCACTTGGAAGTGTTGACGCTGACCCTGATGACGCATACTTGGGTCAACTCGACGAATTTCGTGTATGGAAGATTGCTCTTTCTGCTGCAGATATTGGCGCTATTTACAATCGTAAATTAATTTCAGCAAATATGCAGAATGTCATAGTTCACATGCCTTTCGATATGGGAACTCAAGCCAACTTCAGCACCATTCCCTCCTCACCGACCATAACGATTGGAGCCCCAGGAGCAACCGCTGGAGTAACGTTTCCATCGGCAGCCATTCCTCAAGTTGGAACCTTTGCGGGCACCAATTTAGCATCAGCTATTTACAATCCGTTTGTTGTTGGCTATGTGTGGAACGACGGCACCATTGGAAACACACTTGTTGTTTCTCCAACAGGAGCTTCGACAACTTATACTTGTACAGCAACTGCTGGAACATCTAGCGCAAGTTCTACCATAACCATCGTGACATCCGCACCGACTGCGACTATCTCCAGCAGCAATCCGCTTATATTTTGCGCCGACACATCAGCGACTTTAACAGCCAATGCAGGAACCGCCTATCTGTGGAATACTGGCGACACGACCTCGTTCATTACGGTTGACACCACGGGTATTTATAGTGTTGTAGTTACCAACGCAGACAATTGCAATGCAACATCTGCAGGAACTTCAATTACGGTAAACCCTCTTCCTAATCCGATTATCACTCCTTTATCTGCTACGACTTTTTGCGAAGGAGATAGCGTGCTTTTATCGAGTAGTCTTGATTCAATTTACTTTTGGAATACCGGCTCTACAGATAGCGTTTTAGTTGTTAGTGCGTCGGGTGATTATACTGTGACGCTTACGAACTCTTTCAACTGTTCTGCGACTTCAGATACCCTATCCGTTTTTGTTAATCCGAATCCGATTGCAACAATCCTTGCGAGCGGTCCACTTTCGTTTTGCGATGGAGATGAAATTCAATTGACTTCCACCAATGGAGTACCATCTTGGTCCACGGGCTCGAGCGACACAACAATCACAGTGATTCAAACTGAAATGATTGAATTACTTGTCACGAATGAATTCGGTTGCACCGACACAGATTCATTGAGCATTACTGTTTTTGAATTGCCTGTTGTTACTGCTGAAGAAGATACATCTGCATGTATTTCGAATGGTCCGTTCACATTGGATGCAACCCCAGCACTTGGCACGTGGACAGGTTTAAATGTCGCTAACAACACCTTCAGTCCCACAACCGAAGGAACATTCGGTTTTCAATATTCATTTACAGATGGAAATGGATGTAGCAACATTGACTCTACTTACTTCACCATTGCAGCTCCTCTGCAAATGACGGCTGGACCCGACGTTTCTGTATGTATGCCAGGCGATTTGATTGACCTTGCGGCTAATGCAACTCCAGCAGGAGGTCTTTGGAGTGGATTTGGTGTAACGGCTGAAGGCACTGTTATACCTATTCTATCTGGAAGCTATGCCTACACTTATTCTTTCGATGATCTTTGCGCCACTCATGACACAGTCTATGTTAATGCATATGACGCTCCTGCACCCCCTGTAATTGGAGGAGAACTATTCATCTGTAAAAATGTTCCTTCTGCCCTTTGGTCTAATTACATTGGAGGAAATTTATGGACGACCAGTGATCCGTCAGATACTATCTACATTATTGATGCAGGAACGTATGGCGTTACTTATACCGATAATAATGGATGCTCGTCATTCTCTGAGGTTGTTGTTCAACAATATCCAGAGCCGCAAATCCCTGCTATTTCAGGAGAACCGAATGCTGTATACAACAACACGTATTCATACGCGGTGGCTTCTCTTCCGGATTACACTTACAATTGGATAGTTACAGGAGGAACAATTATTTCCGGACAAGGCACCAATGTCATTGAAGTTGTTTGGGATCAGTTCATAACCGGTGTTGGCGAAATACAAATGACTTGGGCGAATGCATACGGTTGTGAAAGTACCCAGTTCTATGCTGTTAACGTAGATGTTTCTGTTGAGGAAATTTTTGCTTCAAACCTTCGCATTTATCCGAACCCTACTCGCGATGTGGTGAACATCCAATGGGACTTCATGAATGAAAACACTTACCTCTCTGTATATGATAATGCAGGAAAGCTTCTTTCCACAAATAAACTGAACAACCAAGCGTTGCAGCAGGTGGATTTAAGCGGATACGAAAACGGCGTTTATCAATTGCGATTAAGCAATGAAAACGCCGTTATAATGAAAGCAATAGTGGTTGCGCGTTAATTACGCGTTACGCCCTACTGCATTTAAATCTTCGAAAGCTTGCTTCAAACGAGCAACGAATTCCTTTTCTCCTTCGCGTAACCAAACACGGGGATCGTAGAACTTTTTGTTTGGCTTATCGTCTCCGTCTGGATTCCCAATTTGGTTTTGCAAATAAGCCGCTTTGCCTGACATGTAGTTACGAATTCCCACCATGTATGCCCATTGCATATCGGTATCGATATTCATCTTCACAGCACCGTAAGAAATTGCTTCGCGTATTTCTTCGCGAGAAGAACCGCTTCCTCCATGGAATACAAAATTCACTGGCTTCGCTCCGGTATTGAATTTACTTTGAATGTATTCTTGTGAGTTGTTCAGGATAATTGGAGAAAGTTTAACGTTTCCTGGCTTGTAGACACCGTGCACGTTTCCAAATGCAGCAGCGACTGTGAAGCGATTCGAAACTGCATTCATGTGCTCATAGGCGTAGGCTACTTCTTCAGGCTGAGTATACAACTTGCTGCTGTCTACATCGCTGTTGTCTACACCATCTTCTTCTCCACCTGTTACTCCCAATTCAATCTCAAGGGTAACTCCCATTTGAGTCATCTTCTTGAAATACTCAACGCTCAATTCGATGTTTTCGTGAAGAGGCTCCTCAGAAAAATCAAGCATGTGTGAACTGAACAAAGAACGACCTGTTCTTTCAAAATGTTCCATGCCGTGCTGAAGCATTCCGTCCATCCAAGGAAGCAAATTCTTCGCGCAGTGGTCTGTGTGCATGATTACTGGAACACCGTATGCCTTAGCCATCAGATGAACGTGCTGCGCACCGCTCACAGAGCCTAATACAGCAGCTTCCTGATTTTTGTTATCAAGTCCTTTTCCAGCATAGAAAGCTCCGCCTCCATTACTGAATTGAACAACGACTGGCGAATTCAAATCGCGTGCGGTTTCAAGGACTGCATTTACGCTATTGGTTGAAATAACATTTACTGCTGGCAACGCATAGCCATAAGCTTTCGCATCGTTCAACACCTCGGTAACTTCGTCACCGGATAATACGCCTGGTTTGAATTTCATAAATTTAAATTGAAGTTGTAAAGCTAATGCTCACGTTCGAATTTCACAAATAGCGAAACGTTGTTAGAGCTGCGTGGTAAAGGTAAGGTGGTTCGAACCACCTGCTACGTGATAAATACTTCTTCCAAAGCTCAATTGAAACTTCTTGAAGTTGATCGTGGTTCCGAATGAAAGTCCCGCTGTTGCTGGTCTATTTGGAATAGAAAGCTCTTTACGCTGACGGTAATTGTATCCCAATCCGATACGCACGTTGCTTCCCAAAATAATTTCAATGCCAATAACAATGTGTCTCATGAGCTGATCACCAAACTCCCAAGTGCGGTCATCAATTGGTAAGCCTGTAAGCGGATCTACGATAACTATTGCATTCGGATCGGTGTACTTCACATTCCATTTCTGAACATTTTCGTATGCGATGTGAAATAAGAACGGAGCGTTCTTCGGACGTTTGCTAATGGCGATTTGAAATTCCAAAGGCATCTTTTCTCTTGAGCTTTCGCGATAGGTCACAAGTTGCATACCTACATTTTTCAAAACGAAACTTGCTGCGAAGTTTGTTCTTGGCTGATAGTACGTTGCGGCGGCATCAATAGCAACACCGTATGAGTAGAAGCTATCAAAAACTGAATACAGATTCTTCAAGTTAAGACCTACACGCCACAGAGAATCGACTTTGTATGAGGCTCCGAGTGTTAGTGCGTATTCATTCGAGTTGAAAGTGCCGAGACTATTTCCGAGACCGTCTAGTCTTTCGCTCGTGCCATAGCCGAAGTATTGAAGTGTCCCTGCGAAGGCGAACTTGCTATTGGTGGGATGAAATCCGTAGGAGGTATAACCGAAATTCGACTGTCCGAAATAACGCACGTAACTCATGGCGAGTTTGCGATTCATGAGTGAATCTATTAGCGCCGGATTGATGGCTGCAGTGTTGATGTCGCTTGCACAGAGTGCAATGGCATTGCCGCCCATAGCGGCAACTCGCGCTGAGCCAAATATATTAATTCCAGAAAAAACAGTGGTGCCCGCTTGGGCGAAGCTAAACAAAGTAGCTGCGCATAGTAGAAGGGTAACCAAGTGCTTTTTCATGATTCAGGCCTGCAAGTAACGAAATAGTTCTGAATATATTTCACAGCCTACTTTGCTTTTTCTTTGAGGAGAGCTTTGTCTAATACTTCGTACATATCTGTAACGAAATGAAATTTCAATCCTCTCAAATAGCGTTCGTCGATTTCATCGATGTCTTTGCGGTTCTTTTCGCAGAGGATAATCTCTTTGATCCCTGCGCGCTTCGCCGCGAGAATTTTCTCGCGCACTCCGCCTACTGGAAGGACTTTTCCTCGGAGTGTTATCTCTCCTGACATGGCGAGAAACTTCTTCACTTTTCGTTTTGTGAAGGCTGACGCAAGCGCCGTTAACATGGTAATTCCTGCGCTTGGGCCGTCTTTTGGAACGGCGCCTTGAGGGACGTGAATATGCACATTCGTTTCATCGAAAACTTTCGCTTCCATTTCGAGCAGGCTCGAATGTGCCTTCAAATACTCTAGCGCAAGTGTCGCGCTCTCCTTCATAACATCGCCCAAATTTCCAGTTAATGTCAATCGACCCTTCCCTTGGGTTAAACTTGATTCAATAAACAAAATATCTCCACCCGTTGGGGTCCAGGCTAATCCCGTGACTACACCAGCAACATCATTGTCGGCATAACGATCTTTCTCGTAGCTCACACCTAAAGCCTTCGAAACATCATCTGTGATCAAAGTCGTTTTGAACTTTTCTTTGAAAGCCATCTGCTTCGCGCGATGACGAACCATCTTGCCAATGCGCTTTTCTAATGCACGCACACCACTTTCGTTGGTGTAAGACTCTATTAAAAACGCTAACACATCTTCAGTGAAGGCGATGTTCTTTTCTGTTAATCCGTTTTCGGTTAATTGCTTCGGCACCAAATGGCGCTTCGCAATTTCTAATTTCTCTTCGAGGGTATATCCGTTTACTTCAATGATCTCTAATCGATCACGAAGCGCAGGTTGCAATGTTGAAAGTGAGTTGCAGGTTGCGACGAACATGACTTTCGAAAGGTCATATTCCAACTCTACGAAATTGTCATAGAACGCATGGTTCTGTTCCGGATCTAGGACTTCCAACATAGCGGAACTTGGATCTCCGTGAACCCCTTGACCCATCTTATCTATTTCATCTAAAACGAAAAGCGGATTCGATGTTCCTACTTTTTTCAAGTTCTGAATAATACGTCCGGGCATTGCACCAATATAGGTCTTTCGATGTCCGCGAATCTCTGCTTCATCGTGCAATCCACCTAAAGACATGCGCACGTATTTTCTTCCTAGTGCTTCAGCAACGCTCTTTCCGAGCGAAGTCTTACCCACGCCAGGAGGTCCGTATAAGCAAATGATTGGCGATTTCATATCGCCTTTAATTTTCAATACGGCTAAGTGTTCTAAAATTCTCTCCTTCACTTTTTCCAAACCGAAATGATCACGATCCAAAATTTCTTTGGCGTGAATCAAATCGAAGTTGTCTTCGCTGGTTTCATTCCAAGGAAGGTCTAGCAATAGTTCAAGGTAATTCGATTGAACGCTGTATTCCGCAGCTTGAGGATTCATGCGCTCCAACTTAACAAGTTCTTTTTCAAAGGCTGTTGCGACATTATCTGGCCATTGCTTGAGCTTCGCTTTTTCCCGCTTCGCGTCAATTTCTTCTTTCTGCGGATTGGCGCCTAATTCATCTTGAATTTGCTTTATCTGCTGCGTTAGAAAATATTCGCGTTGTTGTTTCGAAATATCAATATGTACTTTCTTTTGAATCTCTTTCTTCATTTCGAGCATTTGCAAATCGTTGTGTAATTGCTCGAATACTTTCTTCGCTCTTTCCTCAAGATCTGCAATCTCTAACAACTGTTGCTTCTTCTCGACATCTGCCTTCATATTCGAAGAAATGAAGTTGGTAAGGAAAGACAGGCCGTTGATATTTTTAATCGCCAAAGCGGCTTCGCTCGGGATATCCGGAGAAAGGTTAATAATGTTTAAGGCATGATCGCGAAGCGATTCAAACAAGGCTTGTTGCCCTTTCGTTCCCGCCTTTTTATTTATTTCTTCGAAAGCAGTGACTTGCGCTTCAAAGTAGGGCTCTGTGTTTACCAAGCCTTGAATCGAGAAGCGCTTCTTTCCTTGAAGAATCACAGTTGTGCTTCCATCGGGCATTCGCAGCATGCGAAGAATGGTGGCTTGTGTTCCAATGTGATGAAGATCTTCGAACGCTGGATCTTCCATGTCGGCGTTGCGCTGTGCAACCACACCAATGGTCTTCGTTCCTGTGTTCGCGTCTTGAATTAAGCGAATGCTGCGATCTCTCCCAACCGTAATTGGAATAACCACACCAGGAAATAGAACAGTGTTTCTAAGCGGCAAAATAGGCAACACTTCCGGTGTCTCCTCATTCGCCATATTGTCTTCATCCTCTGCTGAAATCAGAGGAATATATTCATGATTATTTTCTTCGTCAGAAAAAAAATAGTGCTCTACTTCTTTATTCATACTCCTCAATTTTCAATGTCAATGCCACTCATTATCCTCTGCCTTTATGACCGAGAAGCAGCGGTTATTTTAAATACATGCGCCAATACGGCTCTTTCAGCCGCTGACATTTCCTTGCCACGGCGTTGCATCATGCGCTCCGCTGTTTGAATGGCCTTGTCTAAATTGTGCTCCACTACACCTTTTCCCCAAGTAAATGAAGGAACACATTTCGGTGGGAAGTCACCTGCAAACACATTCGCTGCTACACCAATGTAGGTGCCGGTATTGAGCATGGTGTTGATTCCGAATTTCGCGTGATCACCTACAAGAGCTCCGCAAAAAGTAAGACCTGTGTTTATTTCATTTCGATCGACATCGTTTGAAATGGATATCGTGCTGTAGTTGTTTTTCAGGTTGCTGCAATTCGAATCGGCTCCGAAATTCACCCAAGAACCTATGACTGCGTTTCCTAAAAAACCGTCGTGACCTTTGTTGCTGAACGGATGAAAAACAACATTCGATGTCTCTCCTCCAATTCTGCATTCTTCACCAAATGAGGAAGGCCCGTAACACTTTGTTCCCATCTTCAACACTGCGTGTTTCCCAATGTATAGCGGTCCGCGCAACATACTTCCTTCCATTACTTCAGCACCTTCATCGATAAAGATGGGTCCACTTTCAACATTCAACACTGCATCGAAAACCTTCGCAGTAGAATGAATGAATAAGTTCGAAGACACTCCGATGACTCTACAATATTGACTTGGCTTCGCTCCTTCATTTTTATTCGCTAAAGCGAAATCTGCACGAAGTAAATAATCGTTTACTGAAAACAAATCTGTTATTCCATTCAACCACATAGATTCTGCTGTCCAAGCGCGGTGCTCGAAAGAATCCCAATTCATATGCAATCCTTTCGCGGCTACGCACACATCGTGAATGAAGAACGCTTCATTGGATTTCAAACTTTGAATGGCCGCAACCGCTTCGTGGTTCGGAATGACACGTGCATTGATATATACCTTCTCTCCTTCTGGAATTGCACCATAAAGATTTTGAAGTGAATCTCTTGTTTGAATGAAAAGAGAATCATTCTCGAAAAATAATTTCCAACGATCCTGAACGGAATACATTCCTGCGAAGAGGTCCGCAATTGCTCGCGTATGTGATAGCGGTAAGAATGAATTGACCAAGTGGTCTTCAAAAAGTACGATTTGCATATTCTTCAAATTTACGCGCTGCGTTTCAATTTCCAACTTGAAATTCCAACCGCAACAATAATCGTAAAGAAGAAATAACACGGAACCAAATAACGCTGCTCAATGAATCCAAGCACGCCGCCTAAAACAACGAACAAAAACCAAGAGGAAACTAGCCACCAGCGGCCTTTCCAATCCTTCAGAATAACCGGAATGAAAAGGATGAGCGCGAGCACATTCACCGTGAGCAGCAAGGCGTAAGAGCCTACCTTCACTCCTTTTTGAAAGATGTTCATTTGAGCGAATGCCGGACCCGGAATGTTATCGATTCGGGCTGGAAAAAGGAACTGCTTCATCAAACGAAAGCGATTCAACAGATAATAATCGGAAGGATGCTCGTGCATGTAGGCCGACTTGTACTTCCGAGCACGTGAGACGATTTCATTTCCCAAACTGTCTTTCGAAGTACCTTGCAATTCGTAATAAAAGCGATGGTAGTCCTCTTTCAAACACTTCAGCTCTTCAGCACCGTAGGCCGTTGTGTAATGACGTTCATTCAAAGGTGAAGTTGTGCAACCATCTTTCGCGATTAAATAATTCGAAGCGGAATTCGGAACCCAAGGCTGACAATCTTCTCCCCAAGCAATGACCAAATCGCGAATCGCGACCAACTCTTCCGGCATGTATCCATAACATGAAGAGAATGAATCTACCATTGGAATGAATCGATTCGTCTTTGAATAATTGTATGCCGTCCAACTTCCGAAAGCCAATACCAAGGGCATTCCGAAGAGGATTGAAGATTTTAAGAAGTGTGTTCGCTTCAACAAAAGAAAATATAGAACGGGAATGAAGAGCACGTGAATTTGTCGGAAGAAAATTGACCAGGTCAAAAACAACGAAGACCAAAAAACGAGTTTCCAATTCAATTCATTTTTGAAGCGAATGGCTAAATAAAACGCGAGAATTAAAAATGAATTTCCGAGGCTATCGGAAAGAAGCATCGGATCCCAAACCGCTATAAGCAAAGACGCTGCGTAGATACTTCCAGCTATATAATAAGCCTTCTTATTCTGAGCCAAATGTCCAGCCAATCGCGAAACCCAAACCACAGTAAGTATTCCGAAAACGAATTGAAGAAGGATGACAAATTGATATGCGACCAACGGATTGAAGACCGCGCTTACTCCAGAATAGATAGGTGCAAAAGCAGGCATACGACACACGCTTGAATAGCCTTGACCTTGCGCCAAGGATTCTGCCGGATTGAAATATCCTGAAGTATCTCCCGCATGAACGGCAAGACCTTCAATGGGTCCCGATTGCCAATAAGATGAATATTGAAAAAAGAGGTATGCAAAGAGTAAGCACTTAAAAACAATCAACGCGAAAATGAATTTTCTTTCTTCTCGGTTGGATAGTGGGATGCTTAATCTTGATTCAAACATGCTTTGAAATGTTTGATGACATAATCCATCTCTTCTTGCGACATAGGCACATATAGTGGAAGCACAATGCTACAATCGGCGGCATCTTCAGAGACCGGAAGCGAGATGTCCACTCCCCTGTTCTTGTATGCAGTCTCGCGATGTGAAGTCATAATTCCTCTTCGTGTTGAAATACCCAAGTCCAGCATTTTCTGCATGATATCGTTTCTTGAAATTGGGCAAGAGGATTTTATGTAGACTGAAAATGACTGCCAATTGGTGAAATCATTTTCACTTTCGAAGGGCAAACGAATGCATTCGATGTCCTTCAATTCATTCAAATAAAAATTCGCAATTTCTCTTCTTCGTTCAACAATAGAATCTAATTTTTCCAATTGACGAATACCTACCGCCGCCTGAATATCGGTCATTCGGTAGTTATACCCAACTTCCAAATGATCTTCCACAATAACCTTATCGCTCAAGTGACGCACGCGGTCGTTCACGCTCATCCCGTGTTGACGCAGACGTTTCAAACGCTCTGCGTATTCTGAGTTTGAAGTGGCAATCATTCCACCATCACCTGTTGTAATGACCTTTCTCGGATGAAACGAAAAACAAACCAAGTCTGAATGCGAACCAATTTTTTTCCCTTTGTAGGAAGAACCCGCGGCACAAGCTGCGTCCTCAATTAAAATGAGGCTGTGCTTCGCGCACAACGTTTTTATTTCGTCTATCTCAAACGGAAGTCCAATCTGATGAACACCAATAATGGCCTTTGTCTTGGAAGTAATCTTCGCTTCAACATCCTTCGGATCTATGTTGTAAGTCTCTGACTTTACCTCGGCAAAGACCGGTGTTGCGCCAACATAAACGATGGCGTTAGCCGTAGCGATGTAGCTCATGCTCGGACAAATAACTTCGTCGCCAGGACCAATGCCTGCAACTATTAACGACAAATGCAAGGCCGTTGTGCAATTGCTCACGGCCACAGCGTATTCACTTCCCACGTATTGCGCAAACTTCTCTTCAAACTCTGCCACACGCGGACCTTGAGTTACCCAATTCGTTAAAATGGTGTCGTAGGCCAACTGCGCTTCTTCTACTCCTAAGTATGGTTTTGCTACTGGGATTTTCATTTTTTCCAATTTTGAAGTTCTATCTCTCCCATCAAATCGTGCTGCTGATTCAGTTCTCGGTAATACGCAATGGTCTCGCGTAATCCTTCACGAAATTCTTTCTCTCCAGAGAAGTTCGTCAATGCCTTGAATTTGGCAGGATTCACCCACAAGCGTGGAACGTCTGCCGGACGGTCTTCTTCAAACCGAATGCTCATTCGGTCTTTCAATCCCATTTCTTCAATGAGTACTTCCATGAGTTCCTTCATGGAAATTTCAGCACCCGTCCCAATGTTTATTATTTCTCCAACCAGCTTTTCATTGTCCATTAACTGAACCAATGCACGAGCGGTATCCTTCACAAAAAAGAAATCGCGCGTCACATCTCCCTTACCAAAAACAACAGGAGCTTCTCCGTTTAGCATGCGAACAATGCTGCGCGGAATAATCTCTCCCGCGTCGCCTTCGTAATGCGCACGAGGACCGTAATTGTTGAAGATACGCGTAATCACGGTTTGAAGTCCGTAACACACGTGATAAGAATACGCGTAGTTTTCTCCAGCTAACTTGCTGCTTCCGTAAACGGTTTTCGGCGCTGGAACTCCGAACTCATCGATAGGAAACGTTTGAATGTCTCCGTAAATCTCTGAAGTAGATATGTAAAAAAACTTCGAAACTTTCTCTTGTCTAGCGGCCTCTAAAACGCGCAGTGAACCTTCAGCGTTTACTCTGTGATTTTCAAAAGGACTGTGAATGGAGTGACGCACACCCAAGCAAGCCAAATGATAAACCACATCGACTCCCTTCATGATTTCATTCACTTGCGCTTCATCACAAATGTCTCCTTCCGCGAATTGAAAAGCATTGCTCTCCAATGCAGATTCAAGGTTCCGCAATTTTCCGTTCGACAAATTATCAAAACCCACAACTTCATGTCCCGCTTCAAGCAAGGCATCTGTAAGATGTGAGCCGATGAATCCGGCTGCGCCTGTGACAAGTATTTTACTCATGCTCTTTTCAGATTAATCACGAAAACCCCAGCAATGATTAGCGCAATTCCTACAATGTTGTTCCATGCTAATTTTTCCCCGAAAAATACCGCAGCAACTGACGCTGTAAGAATAAAATTCACCGCAGCGCTTACTGGAATTACATAACTAAAATCGCTCAGCGACAACGCCTTGAATAAGACCAACGCTGAAACGAAAATGATTCCCATTCCGAAGAACACCTTCGGCTCGAAAAGAAAGGAAAAATAATCTTTGACTGAAACCAGTCCGCGTTGTTCCGCTCCCCAACTGTTCAGGGTTAATTTAATGAGCGATGTGCCCACAACAGATAGCGTGGCATACAGCACCGAAAGTCCAAAAATTACAATCTTACTCATTCTTCAATATCTCTTCTACAACCGCTTCGGGTCGTTTGTTTACTTCATCGAAAATGCGCCACAAGTATTCGCCGATTACACCCAACATCACAATCACCAATCCCAAAAGGAAAGTGATTAACGAGGTTACCGTTGCGAATCCAGGCTCTGATATCTTTCCTGTTATTCCGCCAATTAACATGAGAATTCCGTATCCAAAACTGAAGAACGAAACACACATACCTATGAATGAAATAAAACGAATGGGAACAACAGAAAATCCTAAAAACGAATCGAGGAACAACTTCCATTTTTTTGAAAATGTCCAACCACTCTTTCCGCTTGTACGCTCCCTTCTTTCATACTCGATCACATACGGTTTGAATCCAAGCCAATGCGAGAACAGTGAGCGATTGATGTTTTTTGACGTATTCTTCAAATACTGCAAAATACTTCCATCCCAGAACGCGATATCGAAACCACTTTCTGGAAAGTCTTTCATCACAAACAACTTCACCAAGATGTAATACAGCTTCGCGTAAAGACGCGTTATCAAAGGATCTTTTCTTTTCTTCGCACGCACCGCCGTGATGTATTTCTCTCCGTTCAACCAGAGCTGCGCCATTTCCGGAATTAGTTCCAATGGGTCTTGAAGGTCTGCTGCGTAGATCGTGCATGCATCTCCACTTACCAATTTCAATCCAGCATTGCTGGCGCAGATAGCTCCGAAATTGCGTGTTAATCGAACCACTTGCGTGTCTTTGATTAAATGACGGTGCTTCAACAATTCATCCCAAGTTCCGTCTTTACTTCCATCGTCAACACACACCAATTCCAACGCAAGGTTCATGCTGTTCAATTGCTCCTCTACCTCTTGCATGTTGTGAAAGAGTGGAAGAATAAATTCTTCAACATGAAAACACGGAATGACTACAGATACTTTCTTCATGAAACAAATGCATTTAAAGCATCCCAATTTACGGAATTTAGCGCTAATGTGTAAA
>JBILOU010000133.1:0-3318 GCA_044374295.1 Flavobacteriales bacterium
TGTTGTTAGTGAAATCTGAATTCACCGCCGATAATTTTCCATAGTTGCTTTTTATTTTGCAATTGTTGGAAGATGAGTTTAAGAAGGAAAGGCTGTTGTAGTCGACTTGACACAATGCATTTTCAGCGCCGGTGATTTCTATGTTGTTGAAGAACATTCTCTGGTAGGAAAGCAGCGTTGCGTTTTCTTCAAGCTCAATTTTTCCGTTTTCAAATCGGATGTAATTTGTATTTCCAGATTCGTTGAACATGGCGCCTTCATGAATGCGCAACAAGATGTTTTCGGTACCGATTCCTTCCACATGCATGCGGCTTCCCGACGCGAAGCTTACGTCTGTTTCATTCCAAGAAGAATACACATCGAACCCTCCTTGAATAGCTTCAACATTGAAATCAGCTTGTGCGTTTAAGTGAAGCTGTCCGCCATGAAATTCAATGGAAGCGGCTGTGTTATTCAAGACTACTTCTCCTGAAGAGAAAACGATTTTTCCTCCGGGAAGAAGTACAACTTGCCCCTCCACTTGAAGCGTTCCTCCGAGTAGGTTTAAGGTTGAATTGTTTTCTAGAATTAGTTGTCCATTCGGATGAATGAATAACGTTCCATTATCTTGAAGATTAATGGTTGTTGTTTCTTGAACATGCAGTGAAGCGTTTACTGTGCCTGTTGCGTCTCCAATTTGAAGACTTCCTCCTTCACGAATATCAACGCTTCCTTGTCCGCAGTCAACGCCTGTTTCAATGTTTACTTCATCGCCAGGAAAGACAAGGCTGTTCAAAGAAGAATGACTTTCGCCCACTGCACCAATGCTCACTATGGAATTATTTTCAATGGTTGTTGAAGGAAGAACTTGCAAACCGGAATTTCCAAAGTTGAAGTTCAATCCGTTTTCGACATTCATTCTAAAAACCGAATGTCCATTCGGTAGTTCATCGGCGAATACTTCTTCAGCAATGAATGCGAGGTTTCCGTAATTGATTCCAGAGTGTGGTTGATTGTTTCCGGAAGGGGCATACCAATTGTCGAAAGGAATTTCTTCTTCATTTATGGCAGTGAATGGTTCATTAACATTGCAATGCAGCGCACTTGTAGTTGGAACGAAGTTGTGATACAACTCGAATTGATCGGCGTTAATGGTGCCACACGCACTGTTGAACGCAGCGGTTTCGTTAATCGCATCTACAAACTCTTTGATGGAAGAGGAGTATCCTCCGCACGAGTAGTCGAACGGAAGTGCGTTCACCGAAACCATAGGTCTAGCGCTGTATTGCGATATGGAGATGCTTAAAAAATCGAGGTCGACTTCAGTGAGTTTTAAGTCAGCAATAACCCTGTGCGTACTTGTATTTTCAACATAGTCGTTCGAACCGGGTAGCGGAAAAAATTTCAATCTGAATTCATCTCCGTCTACGAAGTTCGATGCGTTGCATGATTCCGTAAGCAAGGGTTCAGTGGTGTTGGTTGAAAGTCCAATTCCATTTTTGTTTCCATTGGCAACTGCAATGTTTCTGCAATTTTTGGGAAGCCCCATGTTGTGGAGTTCAGATTGAAAGTTCAAGAAGTTGGAAGGAAGAAGCGGATCAGGCACACCCCATTGGTAGAAGAGTAATTGTTGTGCTGCCGGACGTTGCAGTTTGTCGTAGACGAAGCTATGTGCCGCCGAACTGTGCGGAGCCATAAAGTGTAATGTCGACTGTAGGCTTAGTGGAATGTAGGCGCCTAAATGGGGCGCATCGAGGCTTATGTAAAGACGTGCACAATGTTGTTTGTTTTGAAGTTCCATAGTTCGAAGGGCATAGCGCGAAATAAGTCCCCCCATACTTGCGCCCGCAACGACAATGCTTTCATTGCTGTTCTTGTGCGCGTTGCAGAGGCGAATGATTTTTTCAACCAGTGCTGCATTTTCTCGAATGTCGCGCGCTCCGTCGTAAAAATCGACAAGCACTAAATCATATCCATGCTGTTGCAGCGTATCTATCCAATAGGGCATCAATTGCAGCATAGCGTACTGTCCGGTTGAAGCACCAGAAGAAAATGCATCCCATCCGAACGTTCCATTTCTTGTAGGAAGATGATCAGTCCCGAAGTCAATTCCTTCAACAAAAATAAAAGGCTTATCGAAGACACCGTCTGTGCTCAGGAGGGTGTAGGCGTTTCCTTTCACGAAATCGTTTCCAACAAGCGTGTCAATTTCGAAGGAACTGCTTACTTGCCAAGGGGCAGTGTCTGGGTTAATCAGGCTCTTTGTTTCAACTTGAAATTTGATTCCTGTTTTTTTTACTGTGCCGTTCACGGAATATTTTACAGCAACAGAAAACCAATTTGTGTTGGAAGGAATGACTGTTGAAATGGAATTGTTCACGAGCGAATTCCATGTCAATCCTTCATCGAAACTGATTGCTTGAATGGTCGTGTTCGAATAGTAGTTCGAGTGAATGAAGTTACTTGTGTTGAACACATGAACGCCGGGAGTAAGTGTTTGCGAATTACTCAGAATGAATTGGCTGGTATCATTCGCATTGCTCGACTCGCGCATGTATTGAACATCCCACACTTCGAGGTGTGTTGTGTTATTCGTATTGGGAAGATTTCGAATGTGGTTCGCGTAATCTGGAAAGTAGAGATGGGTCGAATCTTTTCCACATAGAAAAAGAAATGCATCGTTTGCGGCTTGAACTTTTGAAAAAACAAGGGAGTTGTTTTTAGATAGGCCTTGACTGAACGCTGTTGATTTTACAACTGGCGTATAGGTGCTCTGCGCGAAAGTGATGAACGAGCAAAAGCAAAAAAGGAGGGTAGAGATTTTTTTCATGGGTTTAGTAGTATAAGGTGTATGTATTGATTTTATTGGCTTGTAGAGGGTCTAGGGTTATCCATTCAGAAGAATAATTTCCTGAGGCGTAGTGCTTTTTTATTTCAAGTTCTATGGGGAAATGTGCCGGCACTTCAAAGAAGCATTCTGCTCCATGTCCGGCTAAATCGGCCTCTTGTGTTATTCCGCGAAAGCCGTTGCTCACTTCGAAGGAAGCGCCCACAATGTTCTGCTGCGTGTTAGCATCGTCAACGAGTTGAAGACGAAGTGTGGATTTGCACGAAACGGGAATTGCCATTGAAGGACTTCCTGCATGGAATGAAACATCTGTGAATCCGAATTCGGAATATTGATCAGATGAATTCGCAACGGCTATAGCAACGTCTACTGTTGCATCTTTCGGCATTTCGAATTCACCGTTTTCATTTGCAATGGAGATGAAGGAGGGTACGTAGTTAACGGTACTTCCGAATCCTTCGAGCTCGTACCATTGCACTTGCGCGAAGGGA
>JBILOU010000107.1:0-4303 GCA_044374295.1 Flavobacteriales bacterium
AACCTCTCTTGTAATAAAACGAAGGACGCTCTTCTGCAAGCAATTGTTTCTCTTCAACTTTATTGAACCACTCGAGTGATTGTTTGTACGATTTACTCTTGTACTTGAAGTTCGCCAATTCCAAATACACACTCTGACACCAATGCGAATCGGGATGGTTTCTTACGAAGGTGGTGAGCAAGTATTCCGCATCTGGATGAAACAAGTTCATGGCGCAAAGACCTTGGTAATACTCGGCATCTGCGCGATAGCCGTCGTTACCCGAGGTTAATGAAAGATATCTTTCGAACGACTCTTTTGCCGGAACGAATTTTTCATTTTCGAAAAGATTCAGTGCTTCGCGATAGATTCGCTCGGGCACAACTTTTTCGTAAGACTTTTGAGCAAACACAGATGTGGCGCTCAAAACCAGTAAAACAAAACCCAGTGCAATTTTTCTCATAGTCACAATTTGTCAATGTGAAATTACCAAGACCACCTTCGTGAGAATGGGCTAATTCTGAAACTTGCGAACGAGCAATTGTTTATGGATATTGTTCAGGGATTCCACTCCCCTGCACCCTGGCGAACCACGACCGGATTCAAACCAGAAAAATCTACGACGGTAGAGAGTAACATTTTCGAAGTGTCTTCGAAGAAAATTTCAGCCACATCGTTTGACCAATCTTCTTCGAGGTCGATGGCTTCTAGCGGATAGTCTTCCGCATTTTCTTTGCGATGAACACTCGACACAACGAGGGGTTCACCCAATTGGGTGAGCACGCGTTGAAGGAAATCGTGATCGGGAACACGAAGACCAATGGTGGTTCTGCGTGAAGTAAAAAGTTTGGGAACCAGACTGCTTGCTTCCAACAAAAAAGTAAACATACCTGGGGTATGCCTTTTCAATGCGCGATAATACGGCGTTGAAATGGGCTTCGTAAACGTGGCCAAGTGAGACAGGTCGTTGCAAACAATAGAAAAGCGCGCGTTGTCTAAACGCACGCCTTTCAATTGAGCCATTTTCTCTATTGCCTTTTTATCTGACAACGCACAAGCAAAAGCATAAACTGTATCTGTTGGAAGAATACAAACGCTTTGTTTCCGAATAATCTGTGCCGCTGTGTAATCAGCGTTGTTGTCTGATATTGAAATCAAAATTATTTCGCCTCAGCTGCTTTCTTATGATCAGCAAGGAATTGCGCCAATCCGATGTCTGTTAACGGATGCTTCATCAATTGCAAGATCACGCTTAATGGACCGGTCATAACATCTGCTCCAATTTCTGCACAAGCAATGACGTGCATTGGATGACGAACAGAAGCTGCAAGAATTTCAGTATCGAATCCATAATTATCAAAGATGGTTCTGATTTGTTCAATCAAATCAATACCGTCTGTAGAAATATCGTCTAAACGTCCAACGAAAGGACTAACATATGTCGCTCCTGCTTTAGCAGCAAGAAGCGCTTGTCCTGCCGAGAAAATCAACGTGCAGTTCGTGCGGATTCCTTTGTCTGTGAAATAGCGAATGGCTTTTACTCCGTCCTTGGTCATTGGAACTTTCACCACGATGTTCTCGTGCAATGCAGCCAACTCCTCTCCTTCTTTCACCATTCCGTCGAAGTCAGTAGCAATAACCTCAGCACTTACATCGCCGTCTCCAACAATTTCACAAATGTCAACATAATGCTTCATAACGCGGTCTGTTCCAGAGATACCTTCCTTCGCCATTAAGCTAGGATTTGTTGTAACTCCGTCAAGAACGCCTAAGTCTTGAGCTTCTCTAATTTGATCTAAGTTTGCTGTGTCGATGAAAAATTTCATGGTGTAATTATTTTTTTACAAAGTTAGCCATTCGAAGCAGGAAGGTCAAACCGACTTTTCAACCAAAAGCACACACAATTTTTTAGGCCTTGCGTTGTTCTTCGTCGTGAGTATCTTTGAAGCATGCGCAAATTACTTGTCATATTGGCTTTAGCCCTTTTGGGAAACTCCTGCTTTGCGGGCATGTTGCTTATTCCAATGGACGAATCGCAGCAGAACCACATTAAATCCTACGGCATAGCCTACTGGGTTTTGGAACAGAAGCTACCCATTGAATGGCTATTGAATTACCGTGGCGGAAGTTTTCTGATGGAAAACATTCCAAGCATTCAAAAAAAGTGCACTGAGCGTGGGGTAAGTTTTCAAGTCATTGCAGATGCACAAGTTCAAGCCATTTACCAAGAGATCGCCGATCCGGAAGTAAACATGGAAAAGGTGAAGTTGGAAGTGGCTCCGAAGATTGCAGTGTACACTCCGCTTGGCAAGCAGCCATGGGACGATGCGGTGACGCTAGTCCTTACCTATGCTGAAATTCCGTACACGAGTATTTACGATGAAGAAATTATAACCGGAAAACTTCCTGAATACGATTGGCTTCACTTGCACCACGAAGACTTTACGGGTCAATATGGAAAATTCTACGGCGCTTACAACATGGCTCCGTGGTATAGAGACGAAGTTCGAAACCAAGAAGCCACTGCGGCGAAACTCGGATTTAACAAGGTCTCTGAAATGAAGCGTGCAGTTGCTGTAACTATTAAGAACTTCGTTTTAGGGGGAGGATTTCTATTTACCATGTGCAGCGGAACAGATTCTTATGACATTGCCTTGGCTGCTCAAGGAACAGACATGGTGGAAAGCGTATTCGACGGAGACCCGAGTGATCCGAATGCGCAGAAGAAACTCAATTTCACGCAAGGCTTCGCTTTTCAGAATTACAACATCATTAAAGACCCAATGGTCTACGAGTTTTCAAACATTGACGGAACAGAAGATCATTTGAAGGTGAAAGAGGAAAACGACTTCTTCACCCTTTTCGATTTTTCTGCGAAGTGGGATATCATTCCAACCATATTAACACAGAACCACACCCAGGTGATACACGGATTCATGGGACAAACGACTTCCTTCCGTGAAGGGTATCTCAAAAGCGAAGTCACCATAATGGGTGAATCGAAGAACATCAAATGCGCGAAATATGTGCACGGTGAATTGGGCCAAGGGCAATGGACCTATTACGGCGGGCATGACCCGGAAGACTATCAGCACCGCGTGGGCGATCAGCCAACAGACCTTTCTCTGCACCCGAATTCTCCCGGCTACAGACTTATCTTAAACAACATTCTTTTCCCCGCTGCAAAGCGTGAAAAGCAGAAGACGTAATTTTTTTTCAAATAATTGCAACCTTTTTCAATCTTAAGCGTTATTACTACCATAACGATATTCTTTCGTTAAACAGTTTTAGTTAAGGTTTAGGTTAAGGTATTAAAAAGCCCGGAAAACGTTCCGGGCTTTTTAATGCTCAATACTTTCGATAACGAAAAAGAGCAGCCGAAGCTGCTCTTTTCAATTCAATATATGCCCTTCATTACTTTTTATGAAGGTGCGAGTTCTTTCTTGAATAGCCGAAGTAGATCAACAATCCAACTGCCATCCAAATAGCAGCCACCTTCAACGTTTGCTCATCTAACGAAGCAATCATTGCTGTACAAACCAAAATACCTAAGATTGGAACCAATGGAACCAATGGGGTTTTGAATGGACGAACAAATTCAGGATTCTTCACACGCATAATCCAAACACCAGCGCTTACTAGAATGAAGGCGAATAGGGTTCCGAATGAGGTTAGATCACCAGCCACACTTCCGGGTACGAAAGCAGCGAACAATCCAACGAATACAAATAGAATCCAGTTTGCTTTGTAAGGCGTGTTGAAACGTGGGTGTAACTCTCCGAATGCCTTTGGCAACAAACCGTCGTTACTCATAGAGTAGAACACGCGACTTTGTCCCATTAACATAACTAAGATTACACTCGAGAAACCGGCTAGGATAGCCACGTTCACAGTTGTTGCCAACCACTCGTAACCTTTCATGTACGTGCTAATCGTGTAGGTAACAGATGCTTCTTTTCCTAAAGCAGGATCACCGAAGTCTGACCAAGGTGCAACACCTGTAAGGACGTGACCGAAGAGAATGTACAAAATGGTACACACCACCAACGAACCTAAGATTCCGATAGGCATATCGCGTTTTGGATTTTTCGCTTCTTGTGCTGCAGTAGATACGGCATCGAATCCGATGAATGCGAAGAATACAATTCCAGCACCACCTAGAACACCGCCCCATCCCCAATCGAAGAAACCTTCGTGGCCTTTCACCCCTTCTGGGATTAAGTATGGCGTGTAGTGATCTGGATTAATGAACTGCCATCCGATTGCAATGAATACAAGAACGATAGCCACCTTCAAGAATACGATAATCGCATTCACGAAAGCA
>JBILOU010000108.1:0-4288 GCA_044374295.1 Flavobacteriales bacterium
TACGCTGTAGGTGTTGTTGCGAATTTCCTCCGCGTTTTTTATTTGAGTTAAGGTGTGGAAATTCGCAATGAATAAATACGCTTCGTTGGAAGGGTGATTACTCATTTCAATTGCCGGAGCAATTGCACCCAACACATTTCCTAAATGCGGTGTTCCTGTACTTTGAATGCCTGTTAATACGCGTGCCATAGTGGTATAATTCGCTGCAAAGAAACGGCTTTATTTGCTTCGTTCTTTATCGTATTTGTTCTTGTACAACAAGTACATTTCGGTTTGCATGTTGTCAAGAGCAATGCTTCTTCCGTCGATGTATGCCAAGCGCAATTGATTGGTGGTCATGTTCAACGCGTCTCCGTATGAAACGAAAAGCGTAGCGCTCTTGCCTACTTCAAGGCTTCCGTACTTTTTATCGACTCCTAAGATTTGCGCGGCATTTAACGTAAGTGCCTTCACCGCTTCTTCGTACGGAAGTCCGTGTGCAACAGCTGTTCCCGCCATGAACGGAAGGTTTCTTGTTCCCATGCGTTCCATGTCTCCTTCGTTTTGAAAAGCGAAGAGAATTCCAGCATCGTATAATTTTTTCGCTAAAGCGAAAGAGGCATGTGGATCGTCTTCGTCTAGAGAGGCAAGATCATGCACACGACGAAGAAGAACTGAGATGTTTTCTTCTTTCAGAATAGTTGCTGCAAGCGGTGCGTCGTAACCACCCACAAGCACCATTTTTACAATGCCCATGTCGCGTTTGAATTGAACCGCCTCGTGAATAGACTTCAGTTCATCGGCATGAACGTAGAGTGTTTTGCTGCCATCGAATAATCCTTTCATGGCTTCGAAGCGAAGTTCAGTAAGATCTCCTTTTGGTGCTTTAGCGTAGGCTTTTGCATCGCTGAAGAACAATTCGATTTCGCGCCTTTGTTGATCGTAACTTTTTACTTTAGAAACGAGGATTCTTCCTTTGTCGTAGTGTCTGTGAATGACTTGCGGCCAGTTGAGGTGCAGGCCGTCATCTGCACGAACCACAGCGTCTTCCCAGTTCCATGCATCGAATTGCATGATGGAAGAAGAGCCTGAAATTATTCCACCTCGTGGTGTTACTTGTCCAAGTAACACACCGTTCGAACGAACGGTGGGAATAATTTCCGAATCAGCGTTGTACGCAATAACCGAACGAACGCTCGGTTTGAATGTGCCCACTTCATACAAATCATTCTGTGCTCGAATCGCATCTATTTCAACCAACCCCAATGAAGAGTTCGGTGCAATAAATCCTGGATAAACATGCTGACCCTCGATAGGAATAACCTTATCGAATTTGGTTACATCTATGCGAGAAACAGTAGCGTCTGAAACAAGCGTAATCACGCCATTCTCAAAAGCGATGTATGCGTTTTCAATGACTTTCCCATTTCCTAAATGCGCATAGCAATTGGTCAAGAGAATTGAATTGCTCTGCGCTGGCGCAGGGGTTGGACGGTGTTGCGCATGACCAGCAACAGCTGAAATACATGCAATAAAAACAAATAATTTTTTTATCATCTTATTCTCTCTCTTTAATGAAAATACCCTTAGAAGTTTCGTCCATGCTGTTGCAATGGAAATGATGCGGCGTCTTTGGCTGTGGCTTTCTTGTAGATGCTCCGTCATTTTTCGCAGCTTCCATTTTTTGAATAATGCGTTCGCGCTCAGCGGCAAATGCTTCTCTTGCTTTTTCATCTTCTTCCAAACTGAAGTAACAAGCGCCATCGATATAGGTCTTCTCTGCACGTGCATAAATGCTCAACGGCTCGTTGTTCCAAACCACGAAGTCGGCGTCTTTCCCTACTTTCAGTGAGCCCATGCGGTCGTCTAAATGAAGAAGTTTTGCTGGATTCAACGTCACCATCTTCAACGCTTCTTCCGCTGGAACACCACCATATTTTACAATCTTTCCAGCTTCTTGATTCAAGCGCGCGCCCATTTCAGCATCGTCTGAATTAATGGCCACTACAATTCCTTGCTCATACATAAGCGCCGCGTTGTATGGAATGGCGTCCTTCACTTCCGCCTTGTATGCCCACCAGTCGCTGAATGTAGAAGCACCCGCTCCGTGTGCTTTCATTTTATCTGCCAGCTTATAGCCTTCTAAAATATGCGTGAACGTATTGATCTTAAAATTGAAACTATCTGCCACGTGCATGAGCATGTTGATCTCACTTTGCACATAACTATGACAGGTAATGAATCGCTCTTTGCGAAGAATTTCCAATATGGTTTCCAATTCTAAATCTCTTCGTGGAGCGATGGGCATTGGAAGTCCTTTCTTCACCTTCTTGCAAGCTGCGTTGTAATTGTCCCACGCTTTGCCATATTCCAATGCGCGATAGAAATGATCGTAATAAACTTGCTCAACTCCCATGCGGGTTTGAGGGAAGCGAGTCGTTGCGCGATCACCCCAATTGCTTTGCTTGACATTTTCCCCCAATGCGAATTTGATGAAGCCAGGAGCATTTTCAATCTTCATCCCGTCGGCGTGAACTCCCCAACGCAACTTCACCAATGCACTCTGTCCGCCAATTGGATTAGCACTTCCGTGAAGCAATTGCGAAGCTGTTGTTCCACCCGAAAGCTGACGGTAGATGTCAATGTCTTCCGGATAAATAACACTTCCTTCTTCAACTTCTGCACTGCTGGTTTGTGTTCCTTCGTTTACACTGGATAGGGCAATGTGGCTGTGCTCGTCAATGATACCTGGAGAGATATGCTTTCCTTTCGCATCAATTTCTTGAACCACTTCTCCACTCGGAATGCTAATGTCTACGCCTATTCCAGCAATCTTTCCGTTCTTCACCCACAAATCACCTTCTTGAATGGTCCCGTTTTCACACGTCCACAAAGTGGCGTTTCTGAACACCACATTTTCTTTTTTCGGAAGCGCTGTTCTCCCATAGGCCGTGAACGGATAAACGATTTCACCTGGAAGCGTTTTTGTTTTTTCGCCTTTCTTTTCTTCTTCTTTTTTCGGAAGAGCCACAACGGTTGCATTGATTGCAATCGGTGATTTTCCAAAGGTGGTAAGGTCTATCGCAATCTCTTTTTCTTTTGAATGAATGTTTCCTGAAACACGCACGAATGCTGCGCTATCGAGCGTTAGCTCTCCAACCGGGAACCCGTCTTTCAACTGTAATTTCAACTGAAATAAAGTTGAATCTTGTGCGGTAGATCCAAGTGCTTCGTGAAGTTTTTTCAGGGCATCTGTTGTTTTCAATTTTGAAGCAACAACCACCCCTTCTCCTTTGCCTTTCTTGCTTTCAGCTTGAACTGTAGTTCCTAAAACAGACACAGTGTATGTCCCTTCAAGTGAAAGAGACTCGGCGTTTGAAACGAAGTAAGGCTTTCCATTCACCCATGTTTCAAGCACCTTTGAATCGTTGGTGAAAAGCTCTTTGTTGGTAATCACCAAGTTTGCGTCGTATCCCGCAAGTATAGAACCTACGCGGCTTTGAGCGTTTAAGTATTGCGCAGGTCTTGTTGTTAATGCAGCCAACGCAATGTTTGCAGGAAGCCCGTTTTCAACAGCTGTTTTTATGTTTTCAAGAAGCTGACCTTTGTCTTCAAGTCCGCTTGCAGTGATGCAAAATTCAATCCCAGCGTTGTGTAAATAAGCGAGGTTGTATGGCGCCAATTCCCAATGTTTCAATTCTGCTGTTGAGATGTATCGGTTGCTTGCAGGGTCGCTTACGTCGAAGGCTTGCGGATAGTTTACAGGCACAATGAATTTTCCTTTGGTGCCCTTCATCTCTTCTATGCGTTGGTATTCATTTCCTCCGGTTTTGAAGAGGTATTGCACACCGAACTCATCGCCTACTGCATCTGCACGAAGAATATTCCATTTGTCGTTCGCTTCAAAAATTTGAGGAAGATTGTTACTTGCATTCAAGACGCGAAGTGTCAGATTTGTTTCTTCTTTTCCTTTCAAATTCGCATACCAATTGGCATCGCAGTAGGTTTGCTTAAGCAGTGCAATGCTACCCATAATGGAAGAAGGATATTGTTGCGGACTGCTTCCTTTGTTGAAAGAGAAATAAGCCGCGGCTTCAGCGCTAATCATATCTGCATGAATTTCATTACCCAGTGAAACAAGCGCTCCTGTTCCGCGTGAAATACCGTCGGCTTTGTGCGAACAAACTGCAGTTATTCCCGCATTGCGATAGCTTTCAGCTTCTTCTTCGTTGTGTTGAAGTTGCATGGAAGCGTTGTATTCCGGATGAATAGCGGCATTCCAACCGAGAACGTTTTTTCCAGAGTCTTC
>JBILOU010000052.1:0-14384 GCA_044374295.1 Flavobacteriales bacterium
AAAAATTGCACCACCGTTTCTAATTGTTGTGGTAGTTGGAATAATACTAAACATCACTTCTAAATATCTTGGAATTACCGAACAGCTGGAAGCCGAACATTTCATACAACTACCCTCATTAGAAACCGCTTCAAGTTTATTCATTTGGAATAAGTTAAATTTTGCCAACTTCTTAAATACGACTGTGTGGGTGCAAGCAGCAATTATTGCAATAGTTGCATCACTTGAAACGCTTTTAAACATTGAAGCTACCGATAAATTCGATGAACAGAAACGCATCACTCCTCCTAATCGCGAGTTGCTTGCTCAAGGGATTGGCAATGCTGCTAGTGGTTTGTTTGGTGGATTACCGGTAACTTCCGTTGTTGTGCGAAGTTCGTCGAATCGCTTGGCCGGAGCAAAAACCAAATGGTCGGCATTCATGCACGGGGTTTGGCTATTGATGGCGGTATTGTTCTTAGGTCCATACTTAAACATGGTGCCGCTATCTGCATTAGCCGCTATTTTAATTATGGTTGGATATAAGCTCACAAAACCAACTATTTTTAGAGATCTATGGAGAGAAGGAATTGCACAATTTCTTCCATTCATTGCTACGTTTTTGGCTATTTATTTCAGTGATATGCTAAAAGGAGTTTTGGTGGGTCTTGCTTTCGGGATATTTTTTGTAATTCGCTCAAACTTCAGAAGTGCTATTCGTGTTACAAAAGGCGACAACAACGATGCTATTCTCCGCTTCCGCAAAGAAGTTTCTTTCCTAAATAAACCTGCATTGAAAAAAGCCTTGTTGAAAATCCCCGAAGGCAGTTTCTTGTTAGTCGATGCTCGGAAATGTGAGTTCATGGATCCTGATATTTTAGAAATTCTTCAAGATTTCATCGTAAGTTCGAAGGCTAAGAGCATTCGAATTGAATTAAATAAAAATAACTGGGGCGAATTACCAGAGGTACTAAAAAACATAAAACTTTAAGTTATGTCAGTCATTGAAAATCTTTTATTAAACAACAAAGCTTGGGCTGAAGATCGCATTGAAGAAAACCCAGATTATTTCAAAAAATTAGCATCACTTCAAACTCCTGAATATTTGTGGATCGGTTGTTCAGACAGCCGCGTGCCTGCAAATGAGGTTACGGGCACTGCCCCAGGCGAAATATTCGTGCACAGAAACATTGCAAACATGGTGGTTCACACCGATATAAACTTGCTCAGCGTTTTAACTTATGCTGTTGATGTCTTAGAAGTAAAACACATCATTGTTTGCGGACACTACGGATGCGGTGGTGTAAAAGCAGCTATGGGCAACGATTATCTTCCGCTAATAAACAATTGGCTGCGTAACATCAAAGATGTGTATAAAGCGAACAAAACTGAATTACAATCGATTCAAGACGAAGAAAAGCAATTCGATCGCCTTGTGGAACTCAATGTATTAGAGCAAGTTCATCACTTAGCTGAAACAAACATCGTTCAAGGTGCTTGGAAAAAAAGAGAGATGCCATTGATTCACGGTTGGGTTTATGGATTAAACAACGGTATCATTAATCCACTCATTACCATTGGTCCTGACAGTGAAATGGATCCGCTTTACAAATACAACAATCTATAACGGGTAACGACTGAGCGGAACCATTTTCAGATTTGATGTCTGATTTTCTTTCATTAAATAATGTGCTGCTACGCCTATCATAGCCGCATTATCTGTGCAATATTTGAACGGAGGAATAAATACTTCAACATCATTCTTCACCCCATATTCAATTAACTGTTTTCTCAACTCGCTGTTCGCGGAAACACCACCGCAAATTGCTACTTGATTAATCTGAGTTGACTCTACTCCTCTTTGAATTTGTCGAAGCAAATAAGTCACAACTGTATGTTGAAACGAAGCGCAAAGATTCGCTCTTTCTTCCTCAATAAAGTTCTTGTTTTCCTTTTGATTATCTCGCAAGAAATAAAGCAAGGAAGTTTTCAATCCTGAAAAACTAAAATTCAAGCCTTCAACTTTTGGAATGGGGAAGCTGAATTTCTTCCCATCTCCAATTTGAGCCATTTTATCTAATAAAGGCCCTCCAGGATAATCCAATCCTAAAACCTTTGCCGCCTTATCAAACGCCTCCCCTGCAGCGTCATCAATGGTCTCTCCTACCACTTCCATTCGTGTTGGAGAATGAACCACCACCAATTGGGTATGTCCTCCACTCACAGTTAAATTCAAAAATGGAAACGCGGGGTGCTTTTCGCAATCTTCAGCCAAATGAGCAAGAATGTGCGCTTGCATGTGATTCACTCCTACTAGTGGAACATCCAAAGCCAAACTCAAACTCTTCGCAAATGAAATTCCAACTAGCAAAGAACCCATGAGACCTGGACCTTGCGTCACTGCTATGGCTTCCAAATCTTTCAACTCCTTATTTGCAGATTGCAATGCTGCGTGCACCACGGCTGTTATCATCGTTTGATGAGCACGACTGGCTATCTCAGGAACAACTCCGCCGTATTGCGCGTGCTGCAATTGGGTGACAACTTCATTCGATAAAACTTTGGTTCCCAACAATACGGCGGCCGAGGTTTCGTCGCAGCTGCTTTCAATGGCTAAGATTAATTTCTCTTCCATTTTATTGGTTCGAAGGAGCCACCATCATCTTATTGAAATTCTCGGTAGATGCTGAGGCGCGCTCGGATTCTGACTTCATGAAGTAAACCAAAGACTGAATATCACTCTCAGCATTGGCCTCATAAAAAGCGCCAATTCCTTCCACACCCATTACCATGAATGCCTCTGCAAAAACATACGACTCAACAATCGTTTTGGCGGAAACATAACTCTGATACATTTCGTTCTGAACGGGTGAAAGCGTTTTCGGATCGAGCAAAGACAATTTGTTTCTTGCATCGAATGTTGCATAGGCGCGATTCACAACGCGTAAAAGATTACCGGTGTTTTGCCCAGACGTTTTCATGTCCAATACATTCAAACTATCAACTGCCGCTCCAAATCCGGCATGCCATGCGTCTGTACTTACTACCGCTTGCTTGACTGTCGCGTTTTTCTCTTTCAAGTAGTCAACGATTTTATCGAGCACAATCGCACTTCCAAATTTCAACAAATCAATTTGAACCTTTGGATTGTTTTTTCTAATGCGCGTTGACTTGTACACTCCATTCTCTTCGACATCTTCAACATCAACATTCGCGGCATACATACCAGTAAAAACCTTCAAAGAATCTATATTCGGCACCTTGGGTGTTGGATTCAATAGTTGCGGAAGCCATGCGACTTGAGCAGGAGAAAGTGTAAAGTCCCAACATCCACCCGAGCGGTAATTGAATTCTCTTGCCATGGTTAACATCACACCCATGATTCGATTGTAATCTGTAAACTCAAAAAAACCAGTTTCAGCATTCGCGTAATTGTATAGCATACATGTGCTGTTCGGATTGCTCGCATCGATATGCATGCGAACCGCGTTCTCAATTGAATCAAAGGCAAATGAATAATCTGTTGTGTCGCCTACTACACTCACGGTGTACTTCATTCCCAAAAAATCGCGATCATAATCTCTTCCGATTAATCCATTATCTGTCGTGCTCTTATTTCCACAAGACTGAAAAAGCACGCTTCCAAATACGAGCGCTAAAAACAGGAAAGACACATTTTTTTTCATGACACAAAAATAATCTGAATAACTTTACTTCATGCGGAATACTTCAACAATCCTCAACTCTTCAATACTGGCTTTATTGCTTTGGATTGGTGCAACATCATTTGCTCAAATTCCTGAAACAAACAGCAATTTCGTTCATCCCGATTACGACTATTTTTCTGTTGAAGCTCACGCGAAAAACGCAGCACTTTCCGGCCCCTTTTTAAACTTGTTTAGTAACGATGCCATTCAATTTGAATTCGACGTCTTCACTTCTCCAGACGATGATTTACATTACTCTATTTTTCACTGCGATCCGTATTGGAATATTGACGACAGTAATCCAATGGACGTCATTCAAGGATTTACAAGCCAACGTCTTCCTTTTCCTGAAAACTCAATTAATACCACAGCGGCATTTGATCACTATCGATTTGAATTGCCTAATACGATGACCAAGTTTATTCAATCTGGAAATTACTACGTGGTCGTTCATGAGGGAAGCGAATACTCTGAATCGAGCGCTCGACTGGGGTTTCGCATGGTGGTTTATGCTGAAGGCCTTCACGGATTGAATGCCGAACTGAACATTAAGCGAGCTTCGACCATTCAACATTTACAGTCTCATCAGGAAGTTGACTTCTCTATATCGTTAGCGTCTACTCCCGTTTACGACATGAACAAAGTTCTTCCTGTCATTCTTCAGAATGGAAGATGGATAAATGGGAAAACTGATTTTCAACCCACCTATATTGCTCCAAACAACGTTTTGGTTTACGACTACTCAAGTGGTGAAAATGAATTTCCTGGAGGTGGAGAATGGGAAGCTTTTGAAACGAAGGATCTACGCGTAAACGGATACAACGTCCAAACAAATATCCGAGTGGAAGACGAGAACCATATCTATCTCTACCCCAGCCAGAACGAAATGAATCTTGCCTACACGAGTCGTTCAGACTTGAATGGCGCTTCGCTAATTGCAAGTGAGCTCTTCGAAGACGATGATTTAACGAGTGACTACACCTACGTGCATTTTGAATTGAATTCACCTGAATTACACAACAAAGTTTTTCTTGAATGTGGAAATGAGTGGAACACTCCTGCACTCTGCGAATACAGCGCGATCAAAAAAGCATATCAAACTACATTGTATCTGAAACAAGGTGTTTACAATTATCGATTTCGAATTGAACCGTCCAATTCAAATGAAGAAATCAACTTTGCCGAAGGCAATCATTCCGCAACAGAAAACAACTATCAGTTGTTGGTCTATTACTACGACCGCAATGCTGGGTTTTACAAATGCGGAGGATTGTTCACACAGAACACGCGCAGAAATTAATCTTTGTCGTAGTTGAAGTCATCGTCCTTCCACTCTCTTTTTCCACGTTTCCAAATTTTATATTGTTGAAATTCCTCCTTCACGAATATGAGGAATTCGTATTGAGAACTCTGACGAATGAACTCATCGCTTACATGCATGAAATCTATGAAGGCATCGAATTCATCATTGGTCAATTCGATAATATCATAGTCGACATAAAGGTGAAAGAGTTCTTTTAACAACGCACGCTTCCGATCTTCATACTCCATCTTTGCCACTGCGAGTTTGCTGCGCTCACGCTTACTGAACTGCTCATACAAAAAAGTAATTGGACTGCTTACCGATGCCGTTTTAAATTGGTTTTCATCGAAACCTAAACTCATTAAATCTTCTTCAATCGCCTCCAAATCTCGCGGAGAAATAAACTCAACAACAGGAAGCATGTATGTTCTATCGTCGAGAAATATCGTTGGGTAATAGACCTCTTTTATTAAAGAATCTCTCATACACAATTGACGAGTATAATAGCTCAGAGCTGTGATACTCAAGGTGTCTGTCTTTTCACAAACAATAGTATAATAACCACTGGAGTTTCCAAAACTACCCGTCTTGGTTCTGTTATTCACAATAATTGCATTCGGAATACCTTGTCCATGAGGATCACGAACCCTTCCTTCAATTCGAATGGTTTGAGAATATCCAACAAGCGAAAGAAAAACGAAGAAAAAAAGACTGACACTCCTCATGTAGCGAAGGTAACGAAGAATTGAAAACTATATTGAATCGTCACTAAATTCGCAGCATGAAAAAGTTCTTCATCCACATAACCGTTGCAGTAGCATTAGCAAGTTGCACCGTTCTTTCTCACGAAAAAAAATCATCTGATTCAATACCAAATTTAAAAGCTGACGTCTCTGTATTGGCAAGTGATGCGTTTGAAGGACGTGCTATTGACACCCCTGGAGCGGATAAAGCTGCTGGATATATCCAAGACCAATTCTTAAAAATTGGATTGCTTCCAAAAGGAACGTTGGGTTTCTTCCAAGCTTTTTCATTCATTCCGCAAGGACATGGACAAGTGCATCAGGTTGGAGATAGCCTTAAGATGGGTAAATCATTGGTGAAAGAAATCAATGGGAAAAATGTTGTTGGTTACATCGACAATGGTGCTGCAAGCACCATCATTATTGGTGCACACTACGATCACTTGGGTTGGGGCGATGAAAACAGTTTATGGACTGGAGAGCGCGCTATTCACAACGGAGCAGATGACAACGCGAGTGGTGTCTCTGCCATGCTCGAGTTAGCACGCAAATTAAAAGCTGACCAATCTGCTTCAACCAATAAATACAACTACCTCTTAATTGCCTTCAGTGGCGAAGAAAAAGGATTGTGGGGAAGCAACTACTTCAGCAAGAATCCTACTGTTGATCTAGAAACGGTTAATTGCATGATGAACATGGATATGGTTGGAAGGTTAAATGCAGAACACGCTCTTTCAATTAGTGGCACGGGAACTTCTCCGGAATTTGAGAACTGGCTTACAAAAAACAACACAACGAATTTCAAATTGTTGTTCGACAAAAGTGGAATTGGTCCAAGCGACCACAGTTCTTTTTACAATGTGAATATCCCTGTCTTGCATTTCTTTACCGGTCAGCACAGTGATTACCACAAGCCAAGTGACGACTTCGACAAAATCAATTACGATGGATTGAATGAAGTGGTGAATTACATGTATGCGATGTGTGTTGAAATGAACGCGCATTCGAAATTGAAATTCACAAAAACAATCGATCCAAAACGTACCAACTCTTCATTCAAAGTAACACTTGGCGTTATGCCAGATTACATGTTCAGTGGTGTTGGCATGCGTATCGATGGCGTGAAAGAAAATCGTCCTGCAGCACTTGCGGGATTGAAGCAAGGCGACATTGTAGTTCGTCTTGGCGAAAATAAAATTGCTGATATGAGCTCCTACATGGAAGCATTGGGCAAATTCAATGAAGGTGATTCAACCGAAGTTGAATTTATTCGTGAAGGAAAATCAATCGTGTCTCCAGTGACATTTAAGTAGTATGAAGAAAATATTTTTCTGTGCAGGGTTGGTGTGTTTCGCCAGCCTTTTGCATGCGCAAACGCGTGTGCTCTTTATTGGTAACAGTTACACTGCTGTTAACAATCTTCCTCAGCTAACAGCAGATTGCGCGCTCAGTATTGGCTTTGCTGGTTTCCCTATGGAAATTGCTAGCAGTACTCCGGGAGGAACCACTTTCCAAGTACATACTACGAACGCAACATCACAAAGCTTAATCAATCAAGGCAACTGGGACTATGTTGTACTTCAAGAGCAAAGTCAACTTCCCTCCTTTCCCGATGCGCAAGTGGCTGCAGAGTGTTTTCCATTTGCTGCTACTTTGAATGAGCAAATTTTAGCCGCTGATTCGTGCGCAGAGACAATCTTCTATATGACATGGGGAAGACAGAACGGAGATGCTTCTAACTGCGCTTCTTGGCCGCCTGTATGCACTTACGAAGGAATGGACAGCCTGCTCAATTTGCGCTACAGACAAATGGCTATAGACAACCAAGCCATACTCTCTCCAGTTGGAGCACTGTGGAAATACATTCGAACGAACTATCCAGAAATAAATCTATACGCCGCAGATGGAAGTCACCCTTCGCTAGAAGGCACATACGCCGCAGCATGCAGTATGGTATCTGTCATTTTCAGAACAGACCCTACTCTCATCACTTACGGTAGTACCTTGGATCCCGTTGTTTCGGAGAAAATAAGGTTAGCCGCACAAGCTGTTGTGTTCAACAACCTTGCGGAATGGCATGTGGGTGAATATGATCCTGAGATACTTGTTAATACAACATCCAATGGCTTAATACTTCAACTCGATAATCAATCTGCTTCAAGTTGGAATTTCACCTGGGATTTTGGAGATGGCAATTCGTCAACTGATTTCTCTCCACAGCACACTTACGCGAACGCCGGAGTTTATTCATTAAGCTATTCAGCCACTGACGCTTGCGGTAGAACCTCTCAAGGCTATTGGGAAATACAACTTCTTGACAATGGCGTTTCAGAATTCGAGAAAAAATATGTTGTTCGAAATTTAGAAAACGAATATGCCATTGACTTCAATTCTTTAGCATCAGACATTCGCATTTTTGATTTAAACGGAAGATTAATTCAAATATCTTCAAACAATCACTCTTCATTTTGCATAGCAAAATCAAACAGCCCAAGAATTATTCAATTCACTATGAACGGAATAAGTCACCGAATTTTACTCGGAATTGAATAAGCGTCTAGATGTTCAAAACTCAAATGAATAATTGTTTGAAGAACTGAAGTACTGACGTATTTTTGCGGCCGTTAAGTCCATTTGCAGTTTCTGCTGTGGGTCTTTTTAGTTAAGGTAAAGCAAACCCTCGAAAACGTTCGGGGGTTTGTTTTTTTCTATACTTTTTTCACCACGAATATTCAAATAATTCTTGAGCATAAAAAAAGACTGCCTTTCGGCAGCCTTTCTCTAAAGTTAACCTGTTCAAATGAATTATTGAACTGCGATTTGTACAGCAGTTTTGTCTAATCCGTTTGACAATTCGATAGCATAAATTCCGCTAGCAACACCTTCAAGGTTTACACGAACTTGGTTGTTTCCAGTTGGAAGGTTACCCAAGAACTGAGTAGAAACTACTTGACCTAAGTTGTTCATTACACGAACAGTGATAGGAGCAGATTTTACCTGACCGAAAGAAAGAGTTACGAATTCGTTTGCTGGAACTGGGTAAGCATTCAATACTGTTAAAGCCATAGCTTCTTGCACACCGATAATACAATCAGCGCAAGAATCGAAACATACAGTGTTTAACACTTCAGCAATTCCGGTGCGTGTGTGAAGACGATTGTAACCTCCAACACCATTTGCGATACCGCATTCGATGATACCCGTACCTTCTTCATTCGCAGGAGCGTTTACATCTCCGTTCATGAACTTGTACTGAATATCAGCAGAACCTCCAATGTTAACTGTGCACTCATATACATTGTCGCCATCAGCGTCAGTCATTTGAACTGCACCCGCTTGCCATGCTGGGTTAGTGAATCCACCAATCATCCATACACCTGCAGCATCTGGAGTTGTGTTCAACATATTCACTCGGAAAGTGATATCAGCTGGATCTGGATCAACAACACACTCAGCTCCACATTGGTTGTAGCAGAAATGCTCAACACCTGGATCGGCAGCAACCACAAACTCACGGTTACCATTTACGTTACAATCAGCAGGCAAAGACTCGTTTCCATCCGCCCACTCATTTCCGTTTACGAACTTGTATTGGTAAGTACCTGGTTGAAGTAAAAGAGTTACTTCATAAATGTTGTCACCATCGGGGTCAGTCATCAATGTGCCAGCATCACCAGGATTCCATCCTTGGAAAGAACCCGCAACGTGAGGCCCATCAGCATTAACAGTTTGTAAAGTCATGTCAACACGGAACAACACAGGGGTTGGAGCTTGACAAGGACCACAAGCACTGAAACAAATAACGTCTACAACAGTGTTTGCTTCAACTACATCAATTACACGATTACCAAAAACATTACACTCAGCTGGAATAGCTTCAGCGAACACCCAGTCGTTACCGTTGATGAATTTGAATTGCGCTGAAGTAGCAGCTCCAATTGAGAAGTATCCTTCGAAAGTACCGTTTCCATCTGGATCAATCAATTGTGATCCTGCAGGATTCCATCCTTGGAAGTCACCTGCAACGAAGATACCTGCTGGGTTAACTCCTGCAGCTTCTTGAGTCATGTCTACACGGAAACGAACAGTGTTCTCTCCGCAAGCAGCGCATGATGCATAACATACAGTCATGCTCTCAGTTGCATTCAAACCAGAAATTGACCAGAAACGGTTATCGTTTCCAGCAACTTCTACTTGACACGCTGGTGGAACATCTTCAGCAAATGGCCAATCGTTACCATTGATGAATTTGAACTCATAACGCTCCGCAACCAAATTCAAGGTTACAGACCAAATACCATTTCCTTGATCCGCTAAAGCAATAGCAGAAGGATTCCAGTTAACATACGCTGCGTTTTCAGCAGTACCATCGTAGTTAACGTCGTTGAAATTTCCAGCCATGTGAACGCCGTTTGCGTCAACAGTTTGGCCAGTCATGTCCACATTAAACGTTACAGCAACTTGGGCTTGAGCCATCATTGCAGATAACGCTACGAAACAGAATGTAAAAATTTTTTTCATAGGTTTTTAAATTAGATTACTGTAGTTCGTGTACTTTTAACACTTTCCAAATATATATCGAAAAAGTGTTTCACACTCCTCTTAGACGCAAATCATGAAAAAAAGTTCCCTATACTTATCCACAATTCTAATGTTCATGTCCTCATTTGCATTTGGACAGCCTGGTAATTGGTTAGAGCGAACCACACCTCCAAATATTGAACGAATAGATCCTCCCAATTGGTTCAGTGGTCTCTATAATAATGAGGTTGAATTATTATTTTACACCAAAGAATCGAGTGACCTAAGTATTTCAATACATCCTGAAAGTGAAAAATATGCGTCTTTACTTAAAGTTGAAAAATCAAAGTTGAATAATTACTATTACGTGAATCTGGAAATAAAAAAACAGCCTAGCGATAACAACATTTTTTTCATTGTCAATGCTGCGGGGTCATCAGGAAGCGTATTGATTCCCTACTCAATTATCCCGAAATCCGCTAATCCTCAAGGTCTCTCCCAAGCCGATGCGATGTATCTGGTCTTCCCCGATCGCTTTGCAAACGGCGACGCGAGTAACGATTCTGTGGCGAATTATTTTCAAGGTGCACACCGGGATGAATTAAAAGGTAGACGTGGTGGCGATTTGAAAGGAATTCAAAACCATCTCGACTACATAGCAGACCTCGGCTTCACTGCTCTTTGGATAAACCCCATTGTTGAGAACAACGAAAAAAGAGACTCGTACCACGGTTATGCAACAACCGACTCTTATTTAATAGATCCGCGTATTGGAACGCTTGAAGAATTGAAGTCCCTGACTTCAAGGATGAAGAAAAAGGAAATAAAACATGTTTGGGATGTCGTGTATAACCACTGGGGAGATCAGCACAGACTTTTTCGTGAGATGCCCGACAGTAATTGGTTTCATTGGTTCCCCACCTATACCAAGACCAACTATCGCGCTGAAACCATGATGGATCCATACGCGAGCGAATACGACAAGAACCTTATGGCGAACGGCTGGTTCGACAGACATATGCCCGATCTCAATCAACAAGACCCTCACCTTTCCAAATACCTGATTCAAAATTCTATTTGGTGGATTGAAATGGGAAACATCGATGCATTTCGAATTGACACCTATAGCTATCCCGATCAATTATTCATGTCGAATTTGAACGCGGCTGTTAAAAGAGAGTATCCAAATTTCTTTTTATTCGGAGAAACATGGGTGCAAGGATCAGCAGTTCAAGCATGGTTTACCGAAGGGAAAAAAGTTGGTCAAAATTTCGATTCGAATTTAGATGGTGTAACCGACTTCCAGTTGTATTTCTCCATGACCAAAGGACTTACAGAACCTTTCGGTTGGGAAGAAGGCTTGAGACGAATTGAGTTAGACTTGGCGCACGACCATCTTTATGCGAAGCCAGAAAACTTAGTTACGTTCTTGGACAATCACGACTTAGCTCGAATCTATTCTCTACTTAATAAAGATTTCGAAAAATGGAAAATGGCGCATGCCATGCTCTTAACACTTCGAGGCATACCTTGTATATATTACGGAACAGAAATTCTCATGACCGGATTTTGCGATCCCGATGCGCATGTTCGAGAAGAATTTCCTGGCGGATGGCCTGACCACAAAGTGAATGCCTTTGAAAAGAAAGAAAGAACCAACATTCAAAATGAAACATTCGATTTCATTCAAACACTATTGAATTATCGGAAGAAGAACGAATGGCTTTCAACAAGCAGACTCACTCAGTTCGTGCCGAATGACAACACCTATGTATACGCACGAAAATCTGCCGATGGAAAAAAAGCAATCCTTTGCATGTACAATCTGAATGAAACAGCTTTCGATTTTCCAATGGAATCACTTAAGGAAATCTCCAAAGAGGTTAAATATGGAAAGAACATTCTAACTGACGAAAAAATTTCTTGGGACAAAACTCTTTCGATTCCTGCTAAAGGATTTTCGTTGATTGAAATTTCATTCTAATTTTGAATTCAAATAATAATCACATCATGAAATCACTTTTTTCACTTCTTACCATTTGCTTGTTTAGCGCATTCTCTTATGCTCAAGTACAGAAGAAAAATCATGTTACCATTATCAAGATTGATACTTCAAGCACAGGGCAATTAGACACCCTTATCTTCAATTTTGAAGGTGATCAATTGGAAAACATGAAAGACATCATGAAGCAGTTTCCAGATATTGACCTTTCAATTATGGACTCGTCGTTCAATTTCAACTTTGACAACAATTTCCAAATGCCAGAAGGAATGGTGTTCGGAATGCCGAGTGAAATGCCCTTCGGATTTGGCGCTCCAGACAACAGCGCAAAAATTGGAATTACTCCTGCTCGCTCATTCAAAGGAGAAGGTGTTATGATTGAAACAGTTTCTCCAGTTAGCCTTGGCGCTGCACTAGGTTTGCAAACCGGCGATATCATTGTTGAATTGAATAAGCAAGCCATCCACGACTTCGATGAATTGGTAGGAACACTTCAACAATATGCAGTAGGTGACGAAGCGAATATTACAGTGCTTCGCAACGGTAAAAAGAAAAAATTAATGGGCTATTTTATTCCTGCGCAAGGAGGCAATAACATGCAACGCGAAATCAGAATAACTCGTCCCTAGCTTGAGCACTTCGAAGAAAATACTTTTCGCAGCACTCGATTGGGGGTACGGACATATGACTCGCGGTAGCGAGCGTATTTCGCAATTCATTCAAGACGGAAATACTGTTGAAATCGCTTGCTCTGAAAATCAAGAGTCCTTTTTCAAAACAAAATTTCCGTCTATAAAAATACACGTTACCCTTCCCAATAACCACATTCAAATTGAAAGCGGCAAGGGTTTGTTTTTCAAATTGGGACTTCGTGTTTTCGAATTTAGATCGAATTGGAAAAAAGAAAACAGTTGGTTGCGTAAGCATCTCGAAAGCAACTCTTACGACGTAATTTATTCCGATAATCGATACGGTTTTTACCACTCGAACGTTCATTCGGTATTACTTACCCATCAACTCACTTTACCTGGACCGAAGCTTCTCTTACTTCTGCCCCAAATGGTTCTCAATAAAAATCTAAACTGTTTCAACGAAATTGAAATACCCGATTTTAATGAAGAACCTAAACTGAGTGGAAAATTGAGTAGAACAACATCTCGCGTTAACGCCACATTCATTGGTCCACTCAGCCAAATCAGAAAGAATCATACTTCAACGAAAAAGCAATTGCTCTTAATTCTTTCAGGGCCTGAACCTCAGCGTTCTCGATTCGCGAAAGACATTGTTGAAGAGACCCTTCAGCTTGGATTTCCAATTGTTGTCGCCGGAGAAAGCAAGTCAATTCCAAAATCAGAATTAGTAAAAGAACTGGGCTATTGCAACAGTGCTGAACTAGAGAAACTCATGAATGAGTCTTCACACATCGTTTGTCGCTCTGGCTATAGCACGCTAATGGAACTAGCGACCATTGGCAAGAAGGCATTGCTCATTCCTACTTCAGGACAATTCGAACAAGAATACTTAGCGAAATATTGGGAGGAACAATTTAACTTCCCCAACGCAAACGAAAATAAATTCTCAACCAAAGATTTCGTGAATTATTTAAACGACTCCACACATTTTGAAAGACGCTAACAAAGACGAATTTTACATGAAGATGGCCATTAAAGAGGCCATCTACGCTGCTGAACAAGATGAAGTTCCAGTTGGATGTGTAATTGTTGCGGAGGACCGCATTATTGCGCGTGGATACAATCTCGTTGAACGCCTACATGATTTTACTGCCCATGCTGAAATGCAAGCTTTCACGGCCGCCTCAGAGTTCCTCAGCGGAAAATCTTTAGACAAATGCACCCTTTATGTAACGCTTGAACCTTGCGTCATGTGCGCAGGCGCAGCCTACAACACCCGAATTGGTCGAATTGTGTTCGGAGCCTTCGACCAGAAAAGAGGGTTTTCCATCTTTCAAACCGAAGATAAAAAACTGCTACACCCTAAGACTGAATGGATTGGAGGGGTTATGGAAGACGACTGCGCTTCCATTCTGAAAGAGTTCTTCGAGAACAAGCGCAAGTAGCACAAAGCCTACTTTTCCACATTTATTAACATTCCTTTTCGAAGCGACGCAA
>JBILOU010000007.1:0-49059 GCA_044374295.1 Flavobacteriales bacterium
ATTCACCCATGCCTAAGACTTGATAAGGATATTTCTTTCCAGCTACTTGGAAGAACTCGTCAATTTTCTCTACTTCTTCATCTCCAAAATAAATATATACTTTAGGGAAATTCGGATCTTTTGAAAGCTCAGTAATTGCTTTAGCCGCTTCGCGACAATGATCGCAACCGGGAATGAAGAAACAGACGATTCTTTTTCCTTCATCAATTTTTACTTTCAAACCACTGAAGACATTCAAATTAGCAAATTTAGAAACTACAGCGGCTGGACCTGGATTTACAACAGTTGCTGGAACGTTTGTAATTTGTGTCTGCGCTGTATCAACTGTTTGATTTGCGGGAGCAGATTCATCTTCCCACGGAATACTTGAAGTATCTAATATTACATTGCTAAGTTCTTTGAATGGGGCAAATGGAAATGCCATGAACATTAAGAGCGTAGAAAAGGACCAAATCAAAAGAAGAAATGAAAAGCGGTTTGCGCTTCTTTTCTCTTTGCTAATAAAAAACAACCAACCCAACAAAGCGAGAGTAACAATATTTTTTATGAGTGCTTCTGTAGGAGTCATTTCAATGAACTGACCGAAACATCCGCAGTTTCCGCCTTGTCCAATTGCAATTTGATATGAAAGGTGGATACAAAACGCAATGAGCAGAAGTGCGGTGGCGGGAATGGTAAATCGTTTGAAAAAATGGTTTTGAATGAGAGCTATACCTAATCCAAGTTCGATACCAATGATCAACCGCGCGAAATAAGGGGCGGTATGCCAATCGGCAAATCCTAAATCCACTAACTGCTTTTCAAAAGGAGTCAACGGAAACATTTTGGTAACGGCAGAAAACACAAAAAGCGCAAAAAGAAAAACGCGCAATGTCCAAGATATGTAAAGATTTCTTTTTTCCATGATTCAAAAGTAAGAAGGTTATTGAAAAAATACCGCGTCCGACTTTTCAATAAGTGTGCCGTGTATAACATTTGAATGTCTGAGAATGTTCTAGAATCAAAACGGCTATTTTCGTTTGGTGAAGATTGCAAAGAAAATAGGCTACCAATTACTCGTTCTCTGGGGCGTCGTGACTGTGGTGTTTTTTCTTTTCAATTTAACAGGTTCTGATCCTGTTCAGAATCTTGTGGGTGAAAATGCCAATCAAGAAGTGGTGACGAACATGCGAAACAAGCTTCGCCTGAACCATTCGTTGGGAATTCGCTATTTAGAATATCTCAATAATTTATCTCCAATCAGTTTGAATAGATCGGACAATTTCAGTGAGGCTTTCTACGCAGATTCCAATTTATACAGTGGATGGTCATTTCAAATGAGCGAAAAACGTGCTCTTTGGATCAAGTTCCCAAGCCTTGGTAAATCGTTCATTTCAGAGAAGTCGGTGTCTTCTATATTTGCCGAATCTTTTCCTGGAACATTTGTCCTTGCGTTGGGAAGTATTCTGATTAGTCTCTTGCTTGGAATTCCTTTAGGAATTTGGGCCTACCAGAGAAAAGATACCTGGATTGACAAGTCCGTCTTATTTATTTCAGCCATTGGAATGGCCGGACCTTCCTTCTTTGTTGCGCTTATCGTGGCTTGGATAGGGGCGGTGTTGCTTCGCGATTACACAGGATTGAACATGACAGGAAGTTGGTACAGCGTTGATGTTTGGGAAGGAAAGTACATTGACTTGAAGAATTTAATTCTTCCCATGATTACCCTAATGATTCGTCCGCTTGCCATTATTGTTCAATTAACAAGAAGCAGCATGTTGGATGTGATGTCTCAGGATTTCATACGAACCGCTCGCGCGAAGGGACTTTCTGAAAGAAGAGTACTTTACAGACATGCCCTTCCGAATGCGTTGAATCCTGTTGTGACGGCAGTTTCAGGATGGTTCGCTTCCTTGTTAGCAGGTGCGGTGTTTGTGGAATTTGTTTTCGGTTGGAAGGGGATAGGACAAGAACTTTTCACGGCTATTGAAAAGCAAGATCAACCCATTGTTATGGGCGGTGTCATTTTAGTTTCGACCGTCTTTATTGTAGTGAATGTTTTGGTGGAATGGATCTACGGATTGCTCGATCCACGCATTCGCACCTCTTCCAACTAAAGGAAAAAATCGTATTTGAAATCAAATCCCTTTTCACTTCCCATAGGAAATAGAAACGCTTCTGATTGCTGAATTAACTCTTTTTGAATAGCGCTCACATTTTCACCATATACTTCTAAAAGGCTCCCTTGATTTCGAAGTAAGTCATGCGAACCGAGCGATGTTATCTGAATTGCCTTTCTGGGCTCTTCGAATTTCGATTTACCAAGAGGTGCAGAGACATGTGTGAAAGGAAGCGCATCTTTTTTCAAAAGACTTGAATCGCTCCATAAAATAACATCGGATTTCTTTCGAGTTAATTCTGAAAGCCAGTGTTCTATGTTCTTATCTGGAAGGAAAGAAGTGGCATCGAATCGAAATCCGTCGATTCCCATTTCCAAAAAGGAAAAAAGTGAATTCAATAAATTCCCCGAATGGAAATCGTTTAAGTGATTTATCTGAAAGACATCATTCCAATTCGTTTCAATAGGATGAAAGGGCGATTCATTTCCATCTAGAGAAAAAAAATCTTTTTCTTGAGCACACTTGTGATTGATGGAAGCATGGTTCAAGACAACATCTAGGATCACCTTCATTCCGTTTTCATGAGCTGCTTCTGTGAATAATTTCAATCCACTAGCACCACCCAATTCTTTTCGAACTTCAAAATTGTCGATGATACAATAAGGCGATTTGCTGTTCGCAATGTCGGTTGGATTTATTGGAAGAAGGTAAAGCGCATCTATTTCCAAAGAATCTAAAGCGCTTAACTGACGAATAGCAGCATCTAAGGTGCCTTCGGTCGTAAAATGGGGGATGGATATTTCGTAAATTCGCTTCACCAAAACAAATGTAGCTTTTCATACAGAAGAAATGTGTATTCAAATGCTACGAATTGGATTTAAATTATGATAAATTACGATTTTAGAAAGTATCTCTCTTTCCCTATTTTGGCTCTCGGGATAATTTCATGTGGAGGAAACAAGCAGGAGTTTCAGCCCGTTCGAAAGAACATTACGGAAACTGTTTTTGCTTCTGGAAGCATTGAAGCCATTGACAAATATAATTTATCGGCACAGACTGAAGGGTACCTTTTGGATCTTTTCGTTCAAGATGGAGACAGTGTTTCAACCGGACAACTACTGGCGCGAATAGACAATTCTTCAACCGAAGCACAGGCTGCTTCAACCCAACAGCAACTTGCCTTGGCCGAGCAAAATGTCTCAGCAAATGGTCCAGCCTTGAAAGAGTTGGAAAACAACATTGTCTTTGCAGAGAAGAAGGTTGCTCAGGACAAATTGGTCTTTGAAAGGTATTCGCGACTTATCGTATCTGATGCTGCAAGTACCATTCAACTTGAAACGAGCAAATTGAATTATGAGAATTCAGTTTCGAATTTGAATGCTCTAAAAGAACGATACAAAAATGTGAAGCAACAAGCGGAAATGAGTAAGTTGGCACTTGAGGCAAGTGCAAAGACCCAACAAAATGCAGCGCAGTTCAATGAGTTAAAAGCTTTGGAAAACGGAAAAGTGGCCAAAATTCTGAAGAAAAAGGGTGATTTTATTCGAAAAGGCGATGCAATTGCGCAAATGGCGAACATGAACACCTTGGTTGCGAAGTTGAACTTAGACGAGAACAGTATTGAAAAGGTGAAGATTGGTCAGACCGTTCACATCCGTTTGAACACTTCTAAAGATCAGGTTCTTGAGGGAACTGTTCTGCGTATTTATCCGTTGTTCGATGAAGCGAGTCAATCTTATTTGGTTGATGTCAAATTCAACTCACCGCTGAATTTCAATGTATTGGGAACAAGACTGGAGGCGAACATTGATATTTCAACCAAAGAAAATGTGCTTCTTATTCCAAGAAACTATTTAAGTTTCTCAGAAACCGTTTTGGTAAAAGGAGAGGAGGAGCCGAGAAAGGTTAAAGTCGGAATTCGAAGTACGGAGTATGTTGAGATCCTTGAAGGACTTTCTGAAAGTGACGTTCTTCAGCCAATTAAAAAATAATGGCGAATTTCATCAATCGAAAAATTGCAACGACCTACTTCATTTCGGGTAGGAAGATGACCACAGTGGCTATTGTTGGGGTATTGCTTGGTATTTCCATCTTCATTTTCATGAATTCATTGAGTGCCGGTTTTGACCGACAATCGAGTGAATCGTTTTTCAAGACCACGGCGCACATTAGGATTTACAAAGACGATGTGCTGAGTGCGCCCCTTCAACCAGAGAATGAAAATTCTGTGTTAATTATCAATCCGAAAGTGGTTCCAACCAAGAACACTATTGAGAATCCGAATGAAATATTAGACTTGGTTCGTCAAAATGAAGACGTAGTAGTCGCTTTTCCACAAGTCAATACACCTGTATTCTACAATAACGGAGAATCTCAAATTTCGGGAACAACTATTGGCTTTCCGCCTATGGAGGGAAATCAATTGTATAAAATTGAAACGTTTATGGTTCAAGGATCGATTCAAAACTTGGAAATGAATCGAAGCGGAATTTTAATTGGGAGTGGCATTGCCGAGCGAATGAATTTGAATACTGGCGACAATATGAGTATCACCTCTTCCAAAGGAGTGAACTTGAATTTAACCGTAGTTGGAATTTTTCAAACGAATAACTCGAAGGAAGACAAGACGAAGTCTTATGTAAATATGGCTGTTGCACAGCAACTGCTTCGGGAAGGAAATACGTATATCACGGACATTAACGTTAACGTCAAAGATCCGAATCAAGCTCCCGATATAGCGGCCGACTTGTCAAAGCTAACAGGTTACAAAGCGGAAGATTGGAAGGCAGCCAACGCTTCGTATATGGCTGCTTCTAAAATGAGGAAGGTTGTTATCACATTCATTTCGTTCACGCTTTTGATTGTATCGTGCTTCGGGATTTACAACATCTTGAACATGACTGTCTCTCAAAAGATCAACGACATTGCTATTTTGAAGGCCATCGGTTTCAACGGAAAAGACGTTGTTCGCATATTTGTTTATCAGGCTCTTACCATTGGAATGATTGGCGTTGTGTTGGGGGTGGGGTTCGCAATGATTTTAGTAAAAATATTGAGTCATGTTTACATTGGTGGTGACATTGGAAATTTCCCGATTCGATTTGAACCTTTTGTTTTCCTTAAGGGTGTAGCCATTGGGTTCTTTATCACATTTTTAGCAGGATATGTCCCTGCCCGAAAGGCAGCCAAAGTTGATCCTGTAAGCATATTTAGAAAATAATGATACTGGAAGTCAAGAAAATAGAGAAGTTTTTCCACGTTCCGGTGGAGTTCAAAGTGCTGAACGATATTTCTTTTGGGGTGGAAAAAGGTGAGTTTCTGACTCTTGTTGGAAAGTCCGGGTGTGGAAAATCAACGCTTTTGTATGTCCTTTCGACCATGGATACCGACTATAAAGGCGAGTTAATCATTGATGGTGAACATGTAAGTTCTTACGGTCAGGATAGATTAGCCGCAATTCGAAATGAAAAGATTGGTTTCATTTTCCAATTTCATTATTTGCTTGCTGATTTTACCTGTTTGAACAACATTATGATTCCGGCTTTGAAATTGGGGAAATTATCGAAAGAGGAAATAGAATACAAGGCCATGGAGAAATTGCGCATGTTGGACATGGCAGATCAAGCGCTAAAGCCGGCTTCAAAACTTTCGGGTGGACAGCAGCAGCGAATAGCCATTGCAAGGGCGCTCATTAATGACCCATTAATCATTATGGGAGATGAACCGACCGGAAATTTGGACAGTAAGAATACCCAAGTGGTGTTCGAGATTCTTCAGGAATTGGCGCATGAAAAAGGTCAGACCATTATTGCGGTAACGCATGACAATGACTTTGCAAAAGCGAGTGACAGAACGATAACCATGTCTGACGGTCAGATAATCTGAATCTGGATTGACTTTCTTAACGATTGGCAGAATTTAGGTTAGGTCTAGAGAAGTTAAGAAGAGGTAGGAAAAGTTAAAGGATGGGAAGATTAATCACTTATACAACTCCAAACCTTACTTTACATAATGTAAATTATGCGTCTTTGAAATACGTTGAAATCTGATTATCAGTGTATTAAAAAATTAGGATTCAACAGAATTCGATATTTTAACGTTTGAATAAGAATCAATTAATGACCTTCTTCTGAATGCTGACATCCCGCACCTTCTTTCTTGCAACAAGATTTTTGCTCAACAGTTGTGTCTCCTTTACAGCAAGGATCTGTTCCGTCATGTTTGCAACCTGGCATGCAATTCGCGGTGCATTTCTCTGAATTCATGAATGTGCATCCTTCGTGGCCTGACATACCTGTGCAGCCCTCATGTCCCGACATTCCTTTGCAAGATTCTCCTGATCCTTCAGCTGAACAGCAACTTGAAATCTCTGGATGACGAATTTGGCCTCCGGTCATTCCAGCTTTTCCAATTAGGATTATTGCGATAATTCCGATGAAAACCACTAGAATTTCGGCTTTTTGGGTGTGTTTATGACCTTTTCTGTTGCCAATTAACGCTAAACCAGCAAATAGTCCCGTTGCTATGCAAGGCCAAAAAGCCAATTCAGCAGCTTCTTCGTGTTCGTGAATCAAGTCTTCACTAACACAGTATTTGCCTTCATTTTCTTCGAAAAAATGTTCCGAAGCTCCGCCAGAATACATGGTCGGATAACTCGAAAATCCAGCAATCATCGCAATCCACAATCCAACTGAGGAAATGACCTGTTTTTTACTTAAAAGACCGAAAATAACCACCAAAATCCCGATAATTAGTCCAATTATTGGCAAATGATTGATTAAAAGATGGATATGTGGTGCGTTCATATTTAGCTCATTATTAAATTTAATACTAGATACTTTAAATACTGAAATATAGTTACTTAAACTAATTCAGTTAAACCTAAAATAGAGAAGGTTGAATCGCTTCGGTTCCGTCTTCATTTAGGGTTGTAGTCGTCTGTGGGCGGGTTGCCAAAATAGCCTCGTTGGCTTCTTGTTCACGTTCCGCATCTGGTTCAAGTAGATCAACAGAAAGGATTGGATAGGTCGAAAGACGATTTCCAATTGCCTTAATTCCCTTCACCGAAATAAAATCTGGTAGGTTCACAGTCTCGTCCATCTTGTTTTGTGCCTGCTTAAATTTCTTATTGAAACGTACGTAGACATTTGGAAAGTGGTTCGTAGTAGCAACCGCCAACTTCGATTTTGGGTGTTCGGTAATGAATCTAACCAAACCTTTGCTTGGTTCAATTAAGAATCGTTTTACCATCCATGTTTCCTTCTCTCCGTCGAAATAAACCGAACTCATCGGTTTCTCGGGAAGCCATTTTTCAATGGTTATCATATTGTCAGGAAAATGAACACTTAAATCTGGTGCAATTAACTGATAGTCTCCTGAAGATTGTATGACAAGAATCTTATCCTCTGGACCGAAATCTCCTAGGAATCTACCGCGACCTTCGTCGTTGAGTCGTTGAACGCTTTCATCGATCCAAATCTTACGAGCACTCAATGTAGAAACCCCTGCCGATTTCAATTCAACCTTTTTAACAGGGTATTTCGTTGCAACGTTACCCTGGGCATCTCGACCTTTAACGGCCAATTCAGAGAAATCAACGTCGAACTTCAATTTCTTCAATCGCTCAAGAGCTCTTAAATTTACTGTAACTACTTCGGCTTCTCCGTTCGGATTGGCGCTGAAATATAGCACCTCACTTCCAGGTGTTCCTTTGGTAAGGTCGTATTCTTTGTCTCGGGTAATGGAAGTAACCGCGAAGCGCTTCATGTTGGCACCGCCGTTTTTACCGTCGCGATACATTAAATTGTAAATGGTGCGACGGTCGTCTTTCTTCCAAACGGCAATGTGAATGATGTCCTTTCCGAAGAAAGCCTTTTGCTGAACCTTCGAAACCATCATTTTTCCGTCTCTACGGAAAACGATGATATCGTCGATATCGGAACATTCGCAAACAAATTCACCTTCGTCGCGTTTCAATCCAATTCCAGCGAATCCTTCTGCAAGATTCACAGAAAGTTTGGCGTTAGCGATAGCAACAGCTGCGGCTTGAACCGTATCAAAGGTTCTAATCTCAGTTCTGCGCTCTCTGCCTTTGCCATATTTCGCCTTTAAATCTTTGAAATAAGCAATGGCAGTATCTGTCAAATGATTCAACTTTTCCTTCACCTCATCAATTTCACCTTCCAATCTTGAAATGAAATCGTCTGCCTTCTTACTATCGAATTTCGAAATTCGTTTAATCTTGATTTCAGTCAAGCGCGCCACATCTTCGTCTGTCACCGCACGCAAGAATTTCTTCGTATGTGGCTTTAATCCTTTGTGTATCGCCGCAATGATATCGTCCCAAGTCTCGCATTCTTCAATGTCGCGGTAGATTCTTTTTTCAATGAAAATCTTTTCCAACGAAGCGAAATGCCAACTTTCTTGAAGTTCATTCAACTGAATCTCAAGCTCTTTTCCAATTAAATCACGCGTTCTATCGGCCGAAATCTTCAATAATTCATCTACAGGAAGGAACTTCGGACGATCGTCGTGAATAACGCACGAGTTCGGAGAAATACTTACTTCACAATCAGTGAAGGCATAAAGCGCATCAATGGTCTTATCTGGAGATACACCCGTTGCCAAGTGAACCATGATTTCAACAAATTCGGCCGTATTGTCTTCAATTTTCTTGATCTTGATTTTGCCTTTTTCGTTGGCTTTCAAGATGGAATCAATCAAGGAAGAGGTGGTTGTTCCGAATGGAATTTCCGTAATAACTAGGCAACGCGCAGCATCGTCCTTTTTAATTTTCGCACGAACGCGAACCTTTCCTCCACGAAGTCCACCGTTGTAATCCGAGAAATCTGCCATTCCACCAGTCAAGAAATCGGGAACAATGTGCGTTTTCTTTCCGCGCAAAGCGTCGATACTCGCATCAATGAGTTCGACGAAGTTGTGTGGAAGGATTTTACAAGCCAATCCCACAGCAATTCCTTCAACCCCTAAAGAAAGTAAAAGAGGAAATTTAACAGGAAGCGTTTCCGGTTCCTTGTTTCTTCCATCGTAACTCGCTAACCAATTTGTTGTTTTCGGATTGAAAATAATCTCTTGCGAGAGTTTGTTCAATCGCGATTCAATGTAACGGGGCGCAGCAGCGCTGTCACCTGTAAAAATATTACCCCAGTTTCCTTGGGTATCGATAAGTAAATTCTTTTGTCCGATTTGAACCAAAGCGTCACCAATAGAGGCATCTCCATGCGGATGGTACTTCATGGTATTACCGATTACGTTTGCCACTTTGTTGAAACGACCATCGTCCATTTCCCACAAGCTGTGCAAAATTCTTCGTTGAACAGGTTTTAACCCATCGTATAAGTGCGGAACTGCGCGTTCTAAAATTACATACGAGGCGTAATCTAAAAACCAACCTTCATAGAGGTCGGTTACCCCAACGACGTTTCCTAATTTATTCTCTTCTGGATTTGTATTCTCTTCCATCTCCACTCCTATTCTGTTTCTGGTTCAGTTTCAACTTCCTTCTTTTCTACAATTTCGTCTTTCTCTACACGAAGGTTTCTTATAATAAAGTCTTGTCTATCGGGTGTATTCTTCCCCATATAGAATTCAAGAATGTCTTTGATGTGAATGTCTTTCGTAATTACAACGGGTTCAAGACGTATGCTTTCACCAATGAAGAACTTGAACTCGTCTGGAGAAATTTCTCCCAATCCCTTGAATCGCGTGATTTCCGGTTTAGTTCCTAACTTCTGAATGGCATGCTGGCGCTCGAGATCGGAATAACAATAGATGGTTTCCTTCTTGTTTCTTACACGGAATAAAGGTGTTTGAAGGACATACAAGTGTCCAGATTTCACCAAGTCAGGGAAAAACTGAAGGAAAAACGTGATCATGAGCAATCGAATGTGCATGCCATCGACATCGGCATCGGTTGCGATAACCACGTTGTTGTATCGAAGAGAATCAAGTCCGTCTTCGATGTCCAATGCAGCTTGAAGCAAGTTAAACTCCTCGTTTTCGTAAACGACCTTCTTCGTTAAACCATACGTATTTAAAGGTTTTCCCTTCAAGCTGAAAACGGCTTGGGTCTGTACATTTCGAGAAATGGTAATGGATCCCGAAGCCGAATCTCCCTCGGTAATAAACAACGTTGTTGCATTGGCTAGGTCGCTTTTGTCGGCATAGTGAACTTTGCAATCGCGTAACTTCTTGTTGTGCAAGTTCGACTTCTTAGCGCGCTCTCTGGCCAATTTAGCAATACCCGCAAGTTCCTTTCTTTCTCTTTCCGATTGAAGAATTTTCTTCAAGAGACTTTGCGCAATTTCTGGATTTCTGTGCAAGAAATTGTCGAGTTCTTTCTGAAGGAATTCTAAAACGAACGCTTTAACGCTCTTTCCGTTCGGCTCAATTTCATTTGAACCCAACTTCGTCTTGGTTTGGGATTCGAAAACAGGTTCAATGACTTTAATGGCCACGGCAGCAACAATTCCCGAACGGACATCGACTGCTTCGTAGTCCTTCTTGAAGAAGTCGCGAATGACTTTCACATATGCTTCACGGAAAGCCGCTTGGTGAGTTCCACCCTGTGTGGTGTACTGTCCGTTTACGAAACTGTAATATTCTTCTCCGTATGAATTGGTGTGTGTAATTGCCACTTCAATGTCATCACTTTTTAAGTGAATGGCCGTATAAAGTGGATCTTCGGTCATGTTTGCTGCGAGTAAATCGCGCAATCCATTTTCTGACTTGAATTTCTGTCCGTTGAAAATAATGGTTAATCCAGCATTCAAGTAACAGTAATTCCAAAGCAGACGTTCAATGTGTTGTGAACGGTATTGGTAGTTCACGAAGATGCTATCATCGGGAACGAATGACATGAGCGTTCCGTTCTTCTCAGCCGACTTTGCAACTTTAAAATCTTTGGTGATTTCTCCTTTTCCAAATTCAGCTGCTTTTACCTCGCCTTCGCGGAATGATTCAACGCGGAAGAAAGAACTCAATGCGTTCACGGCTTTGGTACCTACACCATTTAAACCCACAGACTTTTTAAAAGCTCGCGAGTCGTACTTACCTCCGGTATTAATTTTCGAAACGCAGTCGATTACTTTTCCGAGTGGAATGCCTCTTCCATAGTCACGAACGGTAACTGTTCCGTCTTTGATGGTAATCTCGACATTCTTACCATTCCCCATGACAAATTCGTCAATGGAGTTGTCCATAATTTCCTTCAACAAAACATAGATACCATCGTCGGCGGTAGTACCGTCTCCGAGTTTACCGATGTACATCCCAGGGCGCAGACGAATGTGTTCGTACCACTCGAGGGATTTAATATTGTCTTCTGTGTATTTAACTTCTTGAGCCATCTCGTCTATTCTAAATCAGACTTCGAAAGTAATACGCAGAATAACTTTGGAAATTCACAATGGTTGGTAGTTTTCAACAGGTTAGTGAAAACACCCGTTGATACTATTGTTCAGACATCTGAATCAACGCAAAAACAGCATAATTGATCATATCGCGAAACCCGCTGTCAATACCCTCGGAAACGAGGGTTTTGCCGGCGTTATCTTCAATTTGTTTAATCCGAAGAATCTTCATCAGAATTAAATCTGTGAATGAAGAGACACGCATATCGCGCCAAGCCTCACCGTAATCGTGATTCTTGTTCATCATTAAATCCTTCGTAATCTTTGCCTGCTCCCGGTATAAAGAGACCGCCTTTTCAGGTTCAAGTTCCAGTGGAGCATCTGAGGGTAATTCTAACTGAATAAGAGCCATTAAGCTGTAGTTGATAATACCCACAAATTCATCTTCAATACCTTCTCCAACTTTACTTTCACCCTTCTCTTCTATGGTGCGAATGCGTTGCGCCTTGATGAAAATTTGATCGGTTAAACTAGAAGGACGTAAAATTCTCCAAGCAGTTCCGTAGTCGTGTGTTTTCTTTTGGAAGAGATCGACACATTTTTGAATGGCCTGATCGTATTGTGCAGAAGTGTCTTTAATTGCGCTCATGATTCGAAATACAAATGCGATGAAATTGTTCATCTTTGCGTTTCAAAGATACAGCTTGAAATGAATTCCTCCGCCTCGCTCCCATTGGTAATGGGAATTTTAAATGTCACACCCGATTCCTTCTACGCTGGAAGTCGCTCTAATTCTGAAAAGGACATTTTATTTCGTGTGGAAAAAATGATTTCCGATGGAATGGACATTTTAGATTTGGGCGGTCAATCTACTCGTCCGGGTGCGATTTATATTTCTTCCGAAGAAGAATTGAGTCGCGTCTTGCCGGTGGTTCGTGTCATTCGAAAGGAATTTCCTGACTTAACGATAAGCATAGATACATTTTATAGTGAAGTTGCGCTTCCTTGTATTCACGAAGGAGCTCAATGGATAAACGATGTTTCAGGTGGAAGAATGGATTCGAAATTGTGGACTATCGCAGCAGAATCTCAATGCACCTATGTGCTGATGCACTCACGCGGTGATTCTTCCAACATGAAAACATTGGCCAATTATGAAAATGTTGTGGAAGAAGTGTACTCCTATTTCCAAAATGAAATTGAAAAATTGAATCAGCTTGGAATTTCGAAAATTATTCTTGACTTGGGTTTCGGTTTCGCGAAAAATAAGGAGCATAATTTCGATTTGCTTCAGAATTTGAATCGATTTACAACATTCGGATACCCTGTATTGGCAGGTGTTTCAAGAAAAAAGATGATTCAACAAACCTTAAATACCTCTGCTGAGGAAAGTTTGAATGGAACTACCGTTCTTCATGCCTTCGCTTTGGATCGCGGTGCATCTATTTTACGTGTACACGACGTTCTTGAAGCCAAACAAGCAATCGAACTATACCGCGCGCTTACCTTCCGCAGCTAATAGGGTGTTTTGCATCAATGACACAATGGTCATAGGTCCTACTCCACCCGGAACTGGAGTAATGAAACTGCATTTCTGTGCGACTTCATCAAATGCTACATCACCTAAAAGTCTAAATCCACTTTTCTTCGAGGCATCAACTACGCGAGTAATTCCCACATCAACAACTACTGCTCCTTCCTTCACCATGTTTCCATTCAGGAACTCAGGTTGACCAATTGCAGCGATGATGATATCAGCTGATTGACAAATCTCTTCCACGTTTTTTGTTTTACTGTGGCAGAGGGTTACTGTGCAGTTTCCGAACGGATGATTCCGTTGAAGTAAAACTGAAACTGGAAGACCAACTATGTGTGATCTTCCCAATACAACTGCATGTTTTCCAGAAGTTTGAATGTTGTTTCTTTCCAACAAAGTAATAATTCCCATTGGAGTTGCAGGAAGATAAGTTGGAAGATTCAACATCATTTTTCCAACTGATTCAGGATGAAATCCGTCTACATCTTTGCTCGGCGCAACTGCCATTAACACTTTCTTTTCATTGATGTGTTTTGGTAGTGGCAGTTGAATGATATAGCCATCCACAGTATCGTTTTCATTCAGAGATTGAATGGTCTGAAGGACTTCTTGCTCTGAGCAATCTTCATTTAACTGAACTAGCGTTGAATCAAAACCAACTTCTTCACACGACTTCACTTTAGCATTAACATAAGTAACACTTGCACCGTTTTCACCAATGAGAACAGCAGCCAAATGCGGACGTTTAAATCCCTGATCTACTCTTTCTGATACGATTTGTTTAATCTCAGATTTAATGGTTTTCGAAAGTGCTAATCCGTCTAGAAGTTGCATAGGTTTTGTTTGAGCAACAAAGAAACATCAATTTTTCGAAAAAATTTCATTCGAGGTTGTGTACTAAGTACACTTTCCTATATTTGGAGAACTAACTACCTAACATATGAAACAAAAAGGATTACTTTTTTTCGTGCTATTAATTTCAATTTTTAGCATACGTGTTGAAGCGCAGATTCTAACATCGACGCCGGCTTTTCCAACACAGACCGATCAGATTACGGTCTTCTATGATGCCACAACAGGAAACGGAGACCTTTCAGGTTATACACCTATTTATGCGCATACGGGAGTTATCACAAGTAACAGTGTTGGTCCGAACGACTGGCAGCATACGGTAGGAAATTGGGGGACTGCAGACGCTTCGGTACTTATGACTCCAATGGGAAATAACATTCACAAGATTGTAATTACTCCTTCAACATTTTACAATTTAAATGTTGGTGAGACTATTTCTAAAATGATGTTTGTTTTCCGCAATGCTACAGGTTCTGTGGTGGGAAGAAATGCTGACGGAAGCGATATCTATTTGACTGTTTACCCTCCAGGGTTCAACGCTTCCCTTTCTCAGCCTACAGCTGAATCTCAGATAGTAAATGCCAATCAAGTAGTTCCTGTTACGGCGAATTCTTCCATTGCCTCAAATATTACAATCTCTGTTAATGGTAGTCAAGTTGCTTCAGCAAACAATGTAACTACCCTGAATTACAACTTTAGTCAGAGTGCTGCAGGTGAATATGTTGTTTCGATGACAGCAGTAAATGGAGTTACCACAATTACTGATGAGAAAGTAATTATTATTCTTCCTTCTATAAATTTAGCTGCTGCTCCAGCGGGAACCATTGACGGAATCAACATTACCTCCACAACAGGTGTTCGCTTGCAGTTGTATGCTCCCAATAAGAATTTTGTTTTTGTCATTGGAGATTTCAACAACTGGCAATTGGATCTGAACTACCTTATGAATCGCACGCCTGATGGAAATACCTACTGGATAGATATTCCGAATTTATCTCCGGGCACTGAATATCGCTTTCAGTATTATATTAACATGGAAGGAATGCGTGTCGCAGATGTATACGCTGAAAAAATATTGGATGGTTGGAATGACGGATGGATTCCAGAAACGACTTATCCTAACTTGATTGATTATCCAAATGGATTAACATCAGAGCCTGTTTCTGTATTCAGAACTGACCCTCCTGTTTTCAACTGGACTGATCAAAGCTACGTTCGTCCGGCCAAAACGAAATTGGTAGTTTACGAATTATTGGTTCGCGATTTCCTTGAAGACAGAACTTATGCTTCATTGACTGATTCATTGGATTATTTAGAAAATCTAGGCGTTACCGCTATTCAATTAATGCCAATTAATGAGTTTGAAGGAAACGACAGTTGGGGTTACAATCCGTCTTTCTATTTTGCTCCTGATAAAGCATATGGCAGCGCTGAAGCTTTGAAAACATTTGTAAATGAAGCTCACAACCGAGGAATTGCGGTTATTTTGGACATAGCTTTGAACCACAGTTTCGGTCAAAATCCAATGGTACGCATGTACTTCGATGCAAGTGCCGGTCAATATGGGCAGCCTACAATCAGCAATCCTTGGTTCAATCCAACACCGAAACACGATTTCAATGTTGGATATGACTTCAACCACGAAAGTCTTCAAACGAAGAATTTCACAAAACGTGTAATTGGACATTGGCTTCAGAATTACCATATCGATGGCTACCGTTTCGATTTATCGAAGGGCTTCACACAAAACCTTACTCTAGGAAATATAGGTGCTTGGGGGGCTTATGATCAAAGTCGCGTTAATATTTGGAACGATTACTACAATCACATGCAAACCGTTGAACCCGGTTCTTACGCAATACTGGAGCACTTCGCAGACAACAGTGAAGAAACTGTTTTAAGCAACAGCGGAATGATGTTTTGGGGAAACTTGAATCATGAATACATGGAAGGATCAATGGGATACCCATCTAATTTTTCATGGGGAAGTTATCAGAACCGAGGATGGAACAATGCACACTTGATTACCTATGCTGAAAGTCATGATGAAGAACGTATGATGTATAAGAACTTGCTATACGGAGCGAGCAACGGAACATACAACATTACCAATTTAAATACAGCGCTGAAAAGACAAGAGTTGGCTCATTGCTTGTTGCTTCCAATACCAGGACCTAAGATGATCTGGCAGTTTGGTGAATTGGGTTATGATTACAGTATAAATACATGTTCTGATGGTGTTACTATCAATACCGATTGCAGAACTGCTGCGAAGCCTGTAAGATGGGATTATTGGGACAATCAGAATAGAAAGCATCTTTATAAGGTGACAGCTGCTTTGAACAATTTGAAGAAGACTGAGCCTGTTTTCTCAACTACTAACTTCAATATTGACTTGGGCGGATTTGGTAAGCGCATTCATTTGAATGGGACGAACAACGCAGTAGTCGTTGGAAATTTTCAAACAACAAGCTTAAACATGATTCCTGGGTTCCAGCATACTGGAACATGGTACGACTATTTCACTGGCAATGCTTTTCAAGTAAATGATTTAAATGCATCATTCTTCTATGAGCCAGGTGAATACCATATTTATACCGACTATCCATTGGCAGTTCCTGATTTGAACACCTCATTGGAAGAAGTAATGGCTTTCGCTAAATCTTCTTTCATGATTTGGCCGAATCCTTCGAACAACCGTGTTAATGTTGCATACAGTATGGTTCATGCGGCACCAGTACAAATTGTATTACGCGATTTAACAGGAAGAGTGGTTTCTTCTTTCAACACACAAGGTATTTCAGGAATTAATCAATCTGAATGGAATTTATCGGCTGAAAACATTGCGGCTGGTTCCTACATCATTTCAGTTGAAACAGAAGGTAGAAGAGAATCGGCTCCATTTATTTGGAATCCATAAATTAATGATTTACCAACAACGAGTAAGTGTATGTTGGACACGAAGTGAAAACAATTTATATTAGCGCGACTTAAACCAAAACAAATTCTATTTTTTATATGTCAAAACTCTATAAAACTAGTCTGCTTACCGCTGTATTGGCTTTGTTTTCCGTGATTTCATGGGGACAATCTGTTAGCGGGGTAGTTACAGACGAAGAGAATCGTCCTATCCCAGGAGCTTTCGTCTTAGTAAAAGGAACTTCAAACGGAACAGCAAGTGATCAAGTTGGAAATTATTCCTTGAACACAGGTTCTGGTACTTTTGAATTGGAAGTAAAAGCCCTGAATTTTGAGACTATCATAAAATCAGTGACTGTTGGAAATTCTGATGTTAAGCAAAACTTCAAACTAAGCTCAAGCTCGTTAACATTAGATAACATCGAAATTATCGGATACGGTGTTGAACGCAACAGACCTAGTACTGGATCGATTGCAAAAATCAGTGGTAAAGACATCAGTGCTATCCGCACGCCAAGCTTTGAAGCAGCGCTTCAAGGTCAAGCTGCTGGTTTGCAAGTGTCTCAGGGTTCTGGTATTGCAGGTGCAGGATCATTGATTCGTATTCGCGGAACAGCTTCTGTTTCTGCCGGTGGTGATCCGTTGTACATTATTGATGGTATTCCAATGACCCAAGATTATTTCTTGCGTGGAAACAGTGGAGCTTTAAATAACAACCCCCTTGCTACCATCAATCCTAACGACATTGAAAAAGTTGAAGTTCGTAAAGATGCTGCCGCCGCAGGAGAATATGGTTCTCGTGCTGCGAATGGTGTTATTATCATTACAACGAAACGCGCCAAAGAAAAAGGTTGGAAATTCGATTACGGATTAAATGCAGGTATCGCAACGCCGGCATCTCGTCCAAATATGTTGAACACTGAAGAGTATTTACGTATTCGTCAGGAAGCATGGGAAAACGATGGCGGTACAGGATACGTATGGTTACCAAATATGACCACTGCGACAGACGATGCAGCTACACGTAAAGATGCCTACATGAAAGCCGGTTTAACCGATACTGATTGGGTAAATGAAACGGTTGGAAGAGGTACTAAATATGGAACTAATTTCTCTGCTCGTTACGGAGGAAAAAAACACAATGTATTTTTCTCTGTTGGATATGATGACAATCAAAGTTTTTTGAAGGGTAACAGTTATAAGCGTATTTCCGCTCGTGTTAATCCTGAATTCCGTTTAGGAGATAAATTAAAATTGAACCTGTCACTCTCTGGAACTCGCGGTTTGAACCAACGTGTTGATGCTGCTTGGTCAGGTGGTTTAGGAGATGCAATGTCTAACGCCTTGCCATATTACCCAGTTTACCACACCGATACTACATTTAATGCCGCAGGTGAAGTGGTTAACAAACCTGGAGATTATTTCTATTGGAGAGATGAGTTCGGAAACGTGAAGAATCCCGTTGCTTATAGAGAGCAATTGCGTTGGACAACCGTTGAAGACCGTGTAATTAATACAGGACGTTTGATTTACATGCCGAAGAAGAACCTGTTCATTGTTGCCACAGGTGGTATGGATTGGATGCACATTGGTGAAAACAGATTAACACCAGCTTCTTTCGATTTATCAAATGGACAAGGAAACTACAGTAATGATCAGCGTTTGGTTCGAAACTACAGCTACAACATTACTGCGGAATACAGTAAAGAAATCAAACCTGATTTGAATGCGTCGATCCTTATCGGGCATGAGCTTCAACATTCAAAGACAAACTTTATTAACGATTACATCCCGAACTTGGATGAAACAGTTGCTGAATTCTCGGATGTTGAAAGCAACCCAGATACTCGTGTTCGCACTGTCGGAAATCCAAGTCAATTCAGTTTCTTGGGGTTCTTCGCTAAATACAATATGAATTATAAGTCGAAATACTTCTTTGAAGCAAGTGTTCGTCGCGATGGTAGTTCACGTTTCGGGGTAAACAATAAGTTCGGTAATTTCCCTTCGGCATCATTAGGATGGATTATCTCTGAAGAAAGTTTCTTGAAAGATAACAAAACCATTAATTACATGAAGTTACGTGCAAGTTACGGTCTTACTGGAAACTCAGATATTCCTGCAAATGCGCAATATGCATTGTACAGTGCATCTAACAACGGAATATTCTACAACCAAAATCCTATCCTCTTCCCTACTCAAGCAGGTAATTCAAATTTAAGATGGGAAACAACAAACAACTTCTCTGTTGCATTGGAAACTGGATTTTGGCAAGATCGTTTAACGGTAACCTTGGAAGGATACAGAAAGTATAGCCGTGATGTACTTATGAACGTAAGTCTTCCTGCAAGTACTGGATTCACCAACTTCTGGGATAATGTTGCTGAGGTTATGAATCAAGGAATCGAGTTAACCACTATCGTTAACTGGACTAAGAGCAGTAAGTTTACAGCACGCACAAGTGCGAACTTCTCATACAACTACAACGAATTAGTAAGTATCGGAGATTACACTCCAGATGCGGTATCGGGTGGAACGAATGATTCTCGCGTACTCGTTGGAAAACCAATTGGTTCATTCTATTTGGTTTCTTTCGACCATATAGATGCACAAACAGGACTTCCTGTTTACATCACCCCTGATGGAAACTACACAACTGATTACGATAACAGTATTCGTAACTATGTTGGAAATGGCTTACCAAAAATGATGGGTGGATTGACTCAAACATTCGGATGGAAAAACTTCAGCCTTTCTGCTTTGTTCACATACAGTCTTGGAGCAAGAATCTTCGATTCAAGTGCTAAACGTCAATTAGGAGTAGTAACGAGCTGGAACATGCGCGACGAGATCTTAGATCGTTGGACAGCACCTGGTGATGAATCAACTTTCGGAAGATTGACTTTGGATGAAACTACTTATGGATTGCCAGATGGTTTCCCATGGTGGAATACATCATTGTTCATGTACAAAGCAAACTACATGCGTTTGAGAAACTTGGCTTTGGATTATACCTTCCCGAACGAAGTGACTAAGAAATTAAAGATGACTGGATTGAACATTGGTGTAAGCGTTACCAACTTGTTCACCATTACGAATTTCCCAGGTTTGGATCCTGAAGTAGTTCGTGACTTTGAAAACGCGCAAGACAGAAACTTAAGTCCTAACGTGACTTACTTAACGCCAATGCAAGAGCGTAGTTTCAACATTCGCTTAAACGCTAACTTCTAATTCGAACGAACATGAAAAAGATATCATACTTCATTTTAGCTATTGGATTAGCTCTAGGAATTGCCTCTTGTGAAAAAATGTTAGAGTATCCACCTGAAGGAGCAATTCTAGCAGAAGATGCATTGAATACTCCAGACGATGCGCAACGTTTATTGAACAGTTGCTACGACGTAATTGCAAATTTGTTTGATGGTAAGTACCAGAACATTTGTGAGCTCATGAGCGACAACATGGCTGAGCCAAACGGTTTAGATTTTAACGCTATTTATACCCGTGAAACTAACTTTTTCACCCCAACTACAAACGGCACCTATTCCGATTTTTATTATGCCATTTACCGTTGCAATTCATTGATTAAAAATTTCGATTTAATCGAGGGTTTAGAAGAATCCGAAAAGAATCGCATGGAATCGGAAGCACGCTTTATTCGAGCTTTTTGTCATTTCAGTGTTGTTAAGATTTGGGCGCAGCCTTATGGTTACTCTCCTTCTAATTCACACTTGGGAATAATTTTAAGAAGAGAAGCTGGCAACGAGCCATTAGCTAGAAGCACAGTCTCTGAATCTTATGCCTTTATTATTGAAGACCTGGAATATGCCTATGCAAACCTTCCAGAAACGAATGGCAACTATGCAACGAAAAATGCTGCAGCAGGATTATTAGCTATGGTTTACTTCCAAATGAACAATTACGTTCAAGCGGAACAATACGCATCTTTGGTTATCAACTCTGGATTATATGCAATGAACGACACATTGGATCGCTTCCCTGCTACTCCAGCTTTGAATCCTGAAACTGTTTTTGGAATAGTAAGTTCTAATCCTGGAGCTACTAACATTGATCAACGCACTGACAATTTCATTGGTAACTATAATGCAGGTGGTGCTCTTCCTCCGAACTTGATGTTCTCAAATGAATTGTATCAATTCACCAACTTGAACAGCGCAGATGATCGTTTAGGTTGGATGCAATCGAGCGGTGGAAAATACAAAAATCGTCGCTTCGAGGACAAAGTCTTCTTCAACATTCCAATCATCTACTTAACCGAATTGAAATTGATTCGTGCTGAAAGTTTGGCTGAAATGGGTGGTGACTTAACCGTTGCTATCAACGACATCAATGATGTTCGCGACCGTGCGTTTGGTGCTGGACTGAATGATTTATCATCTTCTTCGACAGCTGCTGAAGTAATTGCAGCTGCTCGCAGAGAGTATCGCATTGAGACTATGGGCGAAGGGAAATGGATCAATCAATTGAAGCGTATTGGAGCAAAAGGAGAAAACATAATTGTTCGCAATGCTCCATGGAACTGTCCAGGTATGGCTCTTCAATTCCCGAACAGCGAATTCACCTCTGCCCTTTTTGTTGGGAATCCAGAAGGAGGATGCAACTAAGAGAAGGTAAGAGAAGGTAAGAGAAGGTAAGAGAAGGTAAGAGAGGGGAAGAAAAGGTAAGAGAAGGTAAGATTAGAATTAAGAATTAAAGAGAAACTAGAAATTAAAAATTAAATAAACGTCAAATGAAATCAGTAAAACTATTTTTGATGATAGCCTTGACTACAGGTTTGTTCGCTGGTTGTAAGCCAGAGACAACTGGTGAGTTGGGAGAGCCCTCAGATAAGTTGCAAGGAATGGGTGGCACTTGGGAGCTGACCTCCTTCATTCAACAAGATCCAAACAATCCAGTTTTGGAAGAGCGCGATTTAAGTGAGTTCTATTTGGTGTCTGGTGTTGAGCCTATGCGCATTATCCTAGATGTCCCAACTCAAACCTATAGCGTTACAATAACTGAAGGGAAAAACTTCTTTGGTGAAAGTGGTACATGGACATTGGACGACAACTTAGCTCCTTCATCTATAACACTGATGAACGCAAACGACACACTTGAGTTGTTCCTTGGTAATATGGTGCTGCCGACAAGCAATAACATGGGCTTGCAATATCACCGCGTATGTTCCGACGACTTCAAGAATGTGATTTATAAGTTTAACTTCCAACGCATTTAATCATGAAAAAGATATTATTTACACTCGCGGCTTTCGCAATTGCTGTTGTCGGATTTTCACAAGCAGCATTCGTATTCCCCTCTCCTACCAATGCAAATGCGACTATGGATTTGTACATTGACGTTGCTCAAACGACAGGAGGTCTTAAGACGCTATTGGGAAATCATCCTGAAGAAATTGATTCTGTTTATATGTGGACCTGGCAGCCAGCGGGGCCTTCTTGTGGAAACGGTGAATGGGGAAATTCAAACACTTGCATGCGCCTGACACACGTGAGCGGTTTGTTGTATAAAATGACTTTCGTTCCAACAACTTATTATGCTTGCACTCCGTTGCAGTTGTTTCAGAATGGCATCTCTTGTTTAGCTAAATTGAAAAACGGCAATGCTTATAGCTCAGATGGCGTTGGTGAAGCAAAGACTGAAGATTTACATGTTGATATCGTTCCGGCTTTATGCGCAGATCGTATTTGCTTCTTCCCTGAAGCTGCAAAGCAAGACGATTTCTTCAGCATTAGTTATGACAATACGCAAGAGACAGATGTGAATTTGCAAAACCTAGGAACTGATGAGTGTTATATTTTTCTTCGCGCATTCACCGGAACTTTTACATTCTTTGATGTTGCACCAATTGCCAACGTTACCTCTACTCCTTCTTTGAAGATGACTGAGTTTTCGCCTGGTAAATTCAGAAAGACTTTTATTCCTGAAGATTTTATACCAATTCCAGAGGGTTCAACCATAACCAAAATAGGATTTTACATTGTGAAGCCAGGGTATTCTCCTAACCCTCCACCTTACCAATATTATTATCCGCTGAACTGTCAATAAGATTAGTTCAATTCAAAAAATATAAAGAGGTGAAACATTTTCACCTCTTTTTTTGTTTACATTCGAACTATGAAATCAATATTCAATGCTCGTGTTTTCGCATCTCTAGCTGTTGGAGTATGCGTTATTCTGTCGGCTTATGTCCTAATGAGAGGATATCGCGATAGAAATGGAAAAGACAATGTTATTCATGTAACAGGAATGGGTAGTCGAAATTTTGATTCTGACTTAATCGTTTGGCGTGGATCGTTTTCAAAAACAAGTAATGACTTAGCAGCAGCATCTGCGGCACTCGAGTCAGACAGAAATACCATTAAGAATTATTTAACAGGAAAAGGAATTCAGGAGAACGAAATTGTTTTCTCTGCAATGGAAATCAATAAGAATTATGATGACATTCGAAATTCCGATGGAGACATTGTAGGATCAGTGTTGACCGGTTATAGCCTTTCTCAAATGGTAACCATTGAATCTTCCGAAGTTTCAAAGGTTGAGCAAATTTCTCGAGAAGTAACCGAACTTATTGCCTCAGGTGTCGAGTTTTACTCAGAAAGTCCGGAATTCTATTATACCAAATTAGCCGAGTTGAAAATTGAAATGGTCTCTGAAGCAACTGCAGATGCCCGCCTTCGTGCTGAAAAGATTGCACAATCTTCCGGAGGTGATTTAGGAAACCTTCAGAGTGCTGAAATGGGTATTTTTCAAATTGTTGGTCAGAACAGTGATGAAGATTATTCATGGGGTGGAGCATTCAACACTTCATCTAGAAGAAAGACCGCATCGATTACCATGCAGCTGAATTTCGAGATTGATTAACACTGCATTGTTTCAATATCGATAGAAAAGTTTTTATCGAATGTGGCTTTAGCCGTATTTTCGCCACCTAACTAAACCCTCATTACATTGAATACACTTGCATTTACCGCAATTTGTCTTTACGGTTTCTTTTTAATTTTCATCTTTTTCTACTCGTTGGTTCAATTGAACTTGGCCATTCAATTCGTGAAAAAGAACAAGCGCAAACGTCAGATGCCTGTTATTGCAGAAGAAGACTTGCCATATGTAACCGTGCAACTTCCCGTATTTAACGAGATGTACGTTATTGAGCGTTTGATAAATGCTGTGTGCGAATTCGATTATCCGAGAAACAAGTTAGAGATTCAGGTTTTGGATGATGGTAATGATGAGTCTGTTGAGATTGCAGCCAAGTTAATTGAAGAAAAGCAAAAGCTTGGAATTGACATCCAACACATTCGTAGAGTAGATCGCAAAGGTTTCAAAGCAGGGGCTCTTGCTTATGGATTAGATATTTCAAAAGGTGAATTCACAGCAATCTTTGATGCTGATTTTGTTCCAAGAAAAGATTTCTTGCGTCAAACGATTCCTTATTTCTACGCTGGTGAAAAAATCGCTGTTGTTCAAACCCGTTGGGAACACCTAAACGAGGATTACTCTTTGCTTACGCGTCTGCAAGCATTTGGACTGGATGCTCACTTTACTGTTGAGCAAATTGGACGTAACTATTCAAACCACTACATTAACTTCAACGGTACTGCTGGTGTTTGGAGAAAAGAAGCTATTTACGATGCTGGTGGATGGCAGAGCGATACCATCACTGAAGATTTGGACTTAAGTTACCGCGCTCAATTGGTTGGATGGAATTTTATTTACCTTCCCGCAATTGGCTCACCATCTGAGTTACCGGCTGAAATGAATGCATTGAAAGCGCAACAATTCCGCTGGACAAAAGGAGCGGCTGAATGCACTCGCAAGAATTTAGGTAAAGTTCTAAGAGCGAAAGACATGGGATTTGCGCACAAGGTTCACGCAAGTTTCCATTTGATGAACTCGGTTGTTTTCTTGAGTATTCTAGGCACATCTATCTTGAGTATGCCAATGTTATTTATTAAACATTACTTCGATGGATGGCATACATACAACGGAGAGCACTTGAATGACTATTCAGTATACTTTGCAGTGGCTTCTGCCTTCTTGGTAAGTTTCTTTATCTTAGGATTCTTCTATTGGGTCTCTCGTCCGCCAATGCCATTCTTCCAAAAGTTCGGTCGTTTCGTAATTGATTTCCCTTTATTCCTAGCGGTATCTATGGGATTGTCTTTGCACAATGCCGTTGCGGTAATTGAAGGATTGACTGGCAAAAAATCTGCATTTGTTCGCACACCAAAATTTGCGATTAGCACAGGTAAGAAAGGTACATGGACAGACAAGAAATATCGTGCTCCAAAGATTTCACCTTTAACAATCTTAGAGTTTATCATGTTGCTTTATTTCGCAAGCGGACTCGTATGGCCGTTCATACTTCGATTCTCCGAAAAAGTTGGTGCTACTCGTTTAACTGATTTCGGATTGATGCCTTTCCACCTTATGCTTACAATCGGTTATTTCTACGTAACCTACTACAGTGTGAAACACGCAAAGGCAAATTAGAATTCCATTTAAAGTTTAATAATATTAAAAAGCTCGGTTTGTGCCGGGCTTTTTAGTTTTATATTGCAACCAACTATTTTGTTTATGAAAAATCTATTCCTGTCAGTTTTCCTAATTACCTCTGCTGCGGTTGTTGCACAACCATGCATCAATGGAATGGCTGGTATTTATCCTTGTGATAATGTTGATTTACTTGCATACGTGCCCTTATCAAACATTGGTGCCAATACGAATAATGACAACACCAACGACATTTGGGGTTGGGTTAGTCCGGTTTCAGGAAAAGAATATGCCATAGTTGGTGTTTCGAATGGAACGGCCTTCGTCAATATTTCAACTCCGGAATCTCCTGTTTATCTTGGAACTCTTCCTTCACACACCAACAGCAGCTTATGGAGAGATGTCGAAACTATGGATCATTATTGTTTCGTTGGAAGTGAAGCGAGTGGACATGGACTTCAGGTTTTCGACATGTTGCAATTAGACAATGTCACTACTCCTACCTCATTTATAGAATCGGCTTATTATGGTGGATTTGGAAATTCACATACAATAGCCATTGATGTGGAAAGTAAAATTCTCATGGCTATGGGCACTAACACGTTTAATGGTGGCCCTCATTTAGTGGATATTTCAAATCCACTTCAACCAACATTAATGGGAGGTTATGCTGAATCTGGATATACGCATGATGGAACCATACTTACCTATTACGGTCCAGATCAAAATCACGTTGGCGATGTTATTATTGTGGCTTGCAATGGAAACTCAGGTTGGGGAGTTGTGACATTAAACGCTACTGACCCAACGGATATTCAATATTTAGATAATTACGATTATCCAGAAACGGGATACACCCACCAGGGTTGGTTTACCAAAGACATGATTCATTATTTAGTGAATGATGAATTGGATGAACAACAACTGGGAACAGGAACTCGTACGCATATCTTCAACTTTATAGATTTAGATAATATTGGTTACATGAATTATTATCAAAGTACCAATTCATCTATTGACCACAACCTTTATACGAAGGATCAATTCGTTTATGAAAGTAATTACCGCAGTGGTGTTCGTATTCTAGATGCTTCACGCGTGAGCACTGGAGTTTTGAATGAAGTTGGATATTTCGATTTATTTCCAGCTAATGATAATCCGCAATTCAGCGGAACATGGAGCAACTACCCCTATTTACCAAGCGGAGTTAATTTGGCAACAAGCATGTACGACGGTTTCTTCATTCTTCGTCCAACCCTTCTCTATTTGCAAAACAACCAATTAAACGCATGCAATCAATGGTCAGACACGCTTCAATTGAAAATAAATGCAGACTTGCAATTTCCATTAACTGCAAATATTACAGGAATTCCTGGTTTCCCGGTTTTCAGCGGTGTTAACATTTCAGGACCTGGGACATACAACATTGTCATTTCCGATTTGGGAACTGTTCCTACCGGTAATTTCAATTGCACGCTTCAACTTCAAACAACTTTCGGGGAGTCATACGATTTATTCTTTTCAATTGCAGTTGGATCTGCTCCGGCAGCTCCTTCGCTCTTGTCTGTTCCTTCAACCATTCAGTACAATGGTTTTGATTACACCTTCAATTGGAGTGCTGTTCCTGGAGCTACGTCTTACTTGTTCGAAATTTCAGAGAATGACGCAACATTCGGAAACATTGTCTACAGTTCAACTGAATTAGAAAACTTCGCGACATTGCCATTCGATTTTGCATTTGGTGAAGGAAAAACATATTCTTGGAGAGTAACGGCAATTAACCTTTGTGGTTCATCTGCTGCTTCAACCTTTGAAGATTTTCAGTGGATACCTGCAAGTGTAAATGAAATCGCAGAGCGCGAATTTATTGTTTATCCGAATCCAGCTGAAAATGAAGTCTTCATTCAAAACTTTCAATCAGGTAAATCGAATGTGACCATTTACAATTCCACCGGACAAGTCGTTTATGCTGCAAGCTTCAATCAGCCTGGTGTTCATACGCTTGAAGTTGAAAACCTTTCAACAGGAATTTATACCATTCAAGTTGGTAGATTGACCAAGCGCTTATTGATTAAGTAAGGTTCTTCAGTCTGGAAATATTTTTCCTGGATTAAGAATCCCATTTGGATCGAAGGCCTCTTTTATTTTCTTCATGAGGTTCAATTGAACTTCATTGAAGGCAATATCCATGTAGTTCTTCTGAACCCATCCTATTCCGTGTTCACCGCTGAGTGTTCCGCCGAGAGATACAGTTAGTTCGAATATTTCACGAATGGCTTTGGGTAGTGTATTGTCCCACTGTTCATCGGACATTTCATCTTTTAAGATGTTGATGTGAAGGTTTCCATCTCCGGCATGTCCGTAGCAAACTGAACGAAAGCCATAGCGTTTTCCAATGGCCTTCACTTCACGAAGTAATTTCGGAAGTTCAAATCTTGGAACAACGGTATCTTCTTCCTTGTATATGGAATGGGACTTCACAGCCTCACCTACTTTTCTTCGAACTTTCCAAAGCGCTTCTTTCTGATTGTGATCTTCAGCAAAGAGTATCTCGCCGCATTCATGCTCCATGAGCACGTTTGAAATGGTTTCACAATCGAGCATAAGCGATTCAACGTTTGAACCGTCTACTTCTATAAGCAGGTGTGCTTCCACCCCATCTAAATTCACTTGCGCATCTGGAACAAACTGCAGCGTGTATTCAATGGCTTCGCGCTCCATGAACTCCATTGCACTTGGTGTAATACCTGCGCGGAAGACTGCGCTCACGGCTTCGCATGCTTTTTCAGCGGAAGCGAAAGGCGCGAGCAAAAGCAAATTGTGTTTTGGAAGTGGTAGTAATTTCAGGACTGCTTTTGTTATGATCCCAAGCGTTCCTTCACTTCCAACCATCAATTGTGTGAGATTATAACCTGTCGAGTTCTTCAAAGTATTGGCCCCTGTCCAAATAATTTCACCATTCGCCAAGACCACTTCAAGATTTAAAACGAAGTCTTTTGTAACGCCGTATTTAACCGCATGAGGACCACCGCTATTCTCGGCCAAATTTCCACCTATCCAACAACTGCCTCTGCTAGCTGGATCCGGAGCGTAATACAAGCCTTGCTTGGCACATTCCTCTTGTAGCACTTGTGTAATAACTGCAGGCTCTGTGTGAACCTGTCCGTTTTCAATATCGATTTTCAGAATTTTATTGAAGCGCTCCATGGAAAGCGCAACACCTTTTCGAACACACAAAGCTCCTCCGCTTAATCCGGTCTGGGCACCAATAGCTGTAACGGGTATCGTTTGATCGTTGCAATACTTCAATAAACTTGCAACTTCCTTGGTATTACCGGGTTTTAAAACAACATCTGCCGGAAAACTCAAATTCTCTGTTTCGTCCTTTCCATACTTAATGCGTGTTTCATCATCGGTAAAAACGAATTCTTGACCAATGGTCAATTCAAAAAAGTCGAGATCAGATTTATTCATGATTGAGATAAAATGTTCAACAAATCTCAGAGATAACAGCACCTCCACGACGATTATTTACTGTGGTCTTTCAACAAAGTAATTCACTTTTTAACATTGCGTCAATTATTGTCCTGAAATTACTTTTTCGGGAAGCAAATCTTTTTATATTCGTCAAAACTAAAATTATTCTTATGAAAAAATTAATGATCCCAGCAGTTGCACTTGCAATGTTCATGGCATCTTGCGGTGGTGTAAAGTCTGACGCAGAAACTATCTGTGACATGATGAACAAAATGGTTGAAGCTCAAAAAGCTAACGACACAGCGAAAATCGAAGCTCTTCAAAAAGAGTACGAACCTAAAATGGACGATTTACAAAAGAAATATCCTAAAGGAAGCGAGGAAGAAAAAGAATTGGAAGCTATTGTTAAGCCATGCATGGAAGAAGCAATGAAAGCTGCAATGGGCGGAAACTAATTTCCCCTCTTCATTAAAAAATTTAGGGTCTCATTTTGAGACCCTTTTTTATTCCTTGTTGTTGATGATAATGTTTCCCTTCGGAAGTTGCACTTCATTCGGATTGTTGTAGACCACTTGGGCGTTCACACCTGCGAATTCAGAACTCACCAACTTCCACCCTTCCGCATTCAATTCCCAGGTATCCTTTTTGGCATAGTCGTTTCCTTTAGAACTAAGCGCTACCAATTGCACTTCAACCTTTCCACCGATATTCATAAAGAACAACGATTTCATGGGCTTTTTATCTTCGATGGGTGGAGCTTCTTTTGCGTCTTTTTCAGGCGCAGGCGGATTTGGAAAATACAATTCTTGCAATTTCACAATCTCTTCTTGACTGAAATTTAAAGACTTCACCAATTGTGGCGATTCGTATTTACCTGAATAATAACTTAGCAATGCTTTGTATTCCGGAGTAAGCGTATTGATAAACAGTTGATCTATGATGAGCTCATTGGCATTTACCAATTGGTAAACAATTGACTTGTTGGGCGACCACAATTTCACTCTGTTCTTTAAGGTAGCAGAACCGGTCGTACCCACAACTTTCGTTGAACGATTCATGTAAGTCACTCCTCCTTCTACATTCATTTCCAGTAGATCAGCCGATTTAATCTGAATAGCAAATGTGTTTGTGCTGTCAGCACATTTCAAATTCAAAACGTCCCATTTTTCGTTCGGCTTGTAATTCCCAAGGAAGGTCTTTGCCTCTCCACCTAGAACACGAGTTCTTAAATAGAAACTGCTGTCTGCATACAAAGCCAAGGAATAAATAGTCCCCGAATTCTGATTCCAAAGCGTATCATCGAAATCGCCAATTAACTCGGCACTTCTGGAAGGCACAGAAACTTTCTTCTCTTCACATGACACAAGAGCCAAAACACAAATACTGGCTACCAGCAGTCCTTTCATTTTATTCATGTTCCAAAAGTAGACATTGTTCATATTTCCGCCAAGACTTTAAGTTCGCAAAACTTTTGAATTTCTTACTTTTGCAACTATGGAAGAGGCACAGATAGACGTTTTTAATTTCGATCCCATTCGTCCGTATAACGACGAAGAATTAAAAGCTGCCATCGAACGCATTTTGGAAGTCCCTGAATTTTACAAAATGTTGAAGTGGGTATTCCCTGGGTTAAGTCGTGCCGCCATTCAAAAAATGCTTCGTCAAGTGACTAGCGTTGACGAATTTCAGTCTGAAATTTCAGGTCCGGCATTCAAGATGGCAATACAGACAACTACAAGCGGTTTGTCTTTCACCAACTTCGAATCGCTAGACAAGACAAAGCCCTATCTCTTTTTAAGCAATCATCGTGACATTATCCTCGACAGCGCCATTCTGAATGTTAGTTTGCTTGAACAAGGTCATAAGACCACGCAGATAGCCATAGGCGACAATTTGTTGCGTCAGAAGGTTGTTGAAGATATCGTTCGTTCCAACAAGAATTTCATTGTTAATCGAAATGTAAACGCGAAGGAGATGTTTTATTACAGCCTTCGCCTTTCCAACTATATTCGTCATACACTAACCCAGGACCATACTTCCATCTGGATTGCTCAACGTGAAGGAAGAAGTAAAGACGGCGACGATAGAACTGCAACTGGATTGTTGAAGATGTTTGCCATGAGTGTCGACAACATTGAAAACGGTTTGCAGGCCTTGAATATGATACCCATGGCCGTTAGCTATGAGTATGACCCTTGTGATATGATGAAGACCAATGAGCTTATGCATTTGAAAGTTCTTGGTGCCTATGAAAAGAAGTCGGGAGAAGATTTTCTTTCTATGTTGAAAGGAATCACTGGACATAAGGGGCGTGTGAATATATCTATGGGAAATGCATTGACCGAGCACATTGAACACATGCGTTCCATTCAGAATAAAAACGAAAAGTATCGATACTTAACTCAAGTGATTGACAATGAAATGCACCGCATTTTTCACCTTTGGCCAACTAACTACATCGCTTATGATTTGTTGAACGGAACGAAGGAATACAAAGACCATTACACGCAAATTCAGAAGATTGCCTTCAGCAACTACATACGCGGAAACACATTCAAATTAAGTCTTCATCGAAAAAAGACGAACCTTCCGAAGGAAAATTTCACGCAGATTGCGCGTGATATTATGCTTCAGATGTATGCGAATCCGGTGATAAATTATCGGAATCTGTCGGTTTAACCTCGAAGCGCTCGTTGCGTTTACCTCTAAACAACTCAATTCCGCGAAGCTCGCACTCAAGTTTTCCGTTCATTAATCTTACTTTACGCTTTTGGCGAAGTCCAATCGCATGTAGCGCTTGAAGATCTGAAGAGATGATCCAAGCGGTTGAACCTGAATAACGGTGTTTGAAAACGGAACCGATTTCAGCGTAGATTTTTTCCAACTCTTCAATCTCCATGCGCTCGCCGTAAGGTGGATTTAAAACCACAATTCCAGGAACTTCCGGAACGCTGTCTTCGCTGAAGAAATCTGATTTTTCAAATCGAATGGCATCTTTAAACGGAAGGTTCTTTCCATTCTTACGCGCTACATTCAATTGATCGTAATCGATGTCTGAAGCCACAATGGTTAACTCTTTGTTTTCAATTAAGGCATTCGCATCGGCATGAACGGTCATCCAAAGCGCATCGTCGAAATTCAACCAGGTTTGAAAATTGAATTTAGGATAAGCCTTTTGTGCTGGGACATTCAAGGCCGCATATGCTGCTTCGAAGGCAATGGTGCCTGATCCGCAAAACGGATTGTACAAAGGTGTTTCTCCTTTCCAACCGGTAATGGCAATGATTCCTGCTGCCAATACTTCGTTCATTGGAGCTTCACCTCCATTCACGCGGTAACCGCGTTGATTCAAAGAACGTCCTGAGCTGTCTAATGAAATCTGAACCTTCTCTTGATCGATGAGCAAGTGTATTTGCACATCAGGACTTTCCGGATTCACATCGGGACGTGAACCGTAGACTTTCTTCAAGCGGTCTGCTATGGCGTCTTTTACGCGCAGCGAAGGAAAATGCGAGTGTGTGAAAAGCGAAGAAAACACCTGCGGATCAATTGCGAAAGTGGTGTCTGCATTCAAGTATTCTTCCCAAGGCATTTCATAAGCCTTGGTATATAGATCGTCTGCTTTGCGAATTTGAAACGAGTTCAACGGACAAAGTACACGCAATGCCAAGCGCGCGCGATAGTTGATTTTATAGAGTGTTTCGAGGTCGCAATTCGCGCGAACCACTCTTCTACCTTCTTCAACTTCTGTTGCCCCCAATGCAATCATTTCTTTGGCCAACAAAGGCTCTAGACTCTGCATGGTCTTCACTACGATTGGAAATATTTTCTCCATTTATCCTCCTGCTTTTTTAGCTGCATAACCCATGTCCTGCAGCAGTTTAATAATCTTTTCTCTATGATCACCTTGAATGATGATCTCGCCATCTTTCGCGCTTCCCCCTGTGCCGCATTTGTTTTTCAGCACCTTGGCTAACTGTTCCAAATCTTCGTCGTTGCCAACAAAATCTTTAATGACAGATGCTGTCTTACCGCCGCGGTGATTCTTTTCCAACCAAACTTTCAATTTCTGCTCGTTGGGTGGAAGGGTCTCCGCAGCTTCATTTTCATTTTCTATGTTGAAGTTAGGATTCGTACTGAATACGAATCCACCCTCACTCTTGTTGTTCTTCTTGCTCATGTGCAATGGGAATTACTGTTTTCTTTTTCAGTTCTTGGTATTCCGCTTGAATACGTTGAAAGGCGATGACGTCATAAATGATATGCGCCACAATGGCTGCCAATAAACCTAAGTATTCTCCTAATATTCCGAGTATGGTTCCTACGGCAAATAAAATCAATCCGAAGATAACCTTCGGCCAAGAACTGTAGCTCATGTATCCGTGAAGTGCAATAAACATGAACGATGTGGTTAAAATTCCCAACCAAGGTTGAATCATTCCACGAAAGACAATCTCTTCACCAACACCCGCGCAAAAACTCAAGAATAAAATTTCTTGTAAACTGAAATTGAATATTCCCAGACGTAAGGTGAAATCGAAATTCACATCGTCGAGGTATTTCCATTTCCCCATGAGCCATGTTATTCCGCTTAAAAGAAAACCTCCTGCAACTCCCGCCCCCACTTGAATCCAGACGTTCACTTTTCCAATTACAACAGGAATCATAAATGCTGTTGCATTGAAGTTATACAAAATTGCCACAATGACTAAAGGAACGACTAGCGTGAGTAAACCCATGCGCATAAACAATTCCCGACTCGCTCTCATAAATGCAAAGGTAAGCTTTGTAACTTCGCGCTATGGATTTTATCTCATCTACTTTATTGGACTATTGCGAAAAGCATTCAGATGATGAATCTGATTTGTTGAAGGCGCTTTCGGCTGAAACCTGGCAGAAGGTGATTAATCCGCGCATGTTAAGTGGACATCTTCAAGGACGGTTTTTAAGTCTGCTTTCTCAATTGATTCAACCCAAACGCGTTTTAGAGATTGGAACGTTCACAGGATACAGCGCGCTTTGCATAGCAGATGGACTTTCCGAAGGAGGAGAAATTATTACCATTGATGAGAATGACGAACTGAGTTGGTTGCACGAGAAGTATTTCCTTCAACATAAAAATGGAAAAGGAATTAAACCTATTTACAAAGCGGCGTTGGAAGCCTTCAAAGAAATCGAAGGAACCTTCGATTTGGTCTTTATAGATGCAGATAAGCGCAACTACCTTCATTACTGGAATTGGACCATGAAACACGTTCAAGCCGGATCAGTCATTTTAATAGACAATGTCCTTTGGAGTGGAAAGGTTCTAGAACCCGCTGCTGAAAAGGATTTCGACACGCAGGTGCTTCAAGAATTGAATGATTTGGTGGCGAAAGATTTACGCTGCGAGAAGGTACTTTTGCCGCTTCGCGACGGATTAATGATGGTTCGCGTGAAGAAGTAGACTACCTTTGCGCCCGCAACAAGTTCCGTTGGCAGTTCAACTTTGAAATACGATTGGGAATTTGGCGACCACGTATTTTATGTCATTTGAAAAATTAAACTTAATTGAGCCTATCCTTAGCGCTCTAAAAAAAGAAGGTTACACTACCCCCACTCCTATTCAAGAACAAGCCATTCCAATTTTGTTGGAAGGAAATGATTTGCTCGGATGCGCGCAAACAGGAACAGGAAAAACAGCGGCTTTCGCCATTCCAATTTTACAATTACTTACTCAGAATCAAGGACACACTGGAAACAAGCGTGCTATTCGTTCGTTAATTGTTACTCCAACCCGTGAGCTTGCCATTCAAATTGGTGAAAGCTTCGCGAGCTACGGTAGAAATCTGAATCTTCGTCACACCGTTATTTTCGGTGGTGTGAATCAATTCTCGCAAGTCAATGCGTTGAAAGCTGGAATCGATATTCTTATCTGTACGCCAGGACGTTTGTTAGACTTGGTACAACAGCGTCATGTTAATCTTGGACACATCCAAATGTTTGTGTTAGATGAGGCCGATCGCATGTTGGACATGGGATTCGTTAACGATGTGAAGCGCATTATTAAATTAATTCCAGAAAGAAGACAGTCTCTGTTCTTCTCGGCTACTATGCCGAAGACCATTCTTGAATTGGCGAATTCAATTTTAACGACTCCGAAAAAAGTTGAGGTGACTCCGGTTTCTTCCACTGCTGAAAAAATATCTCAAGGCATTTACTTTGTAGATCAAGCGAAGAAGAACGATTTGTTGGTGCATGTCCTTCAAGACAAAACTATCAAATCTGCATTGGTGTTCACACGCACCAAGCACGGCGCAGACAAAGTGGTTAAGCTTTTACAAAAGCTAAACATTAAGGCTGAAGCCATTCACGGTAACAAATCTCAGAATCACCGTCAACGTGCATTGAGCAATTTCAAAGGTGGAAGCACACGTGTGCTTGTGGCTACAGACATTGCTGCGCGCGGTATAGACATTGATGAGTTGGCCTTCGTTGTGAACTTCGAAATTCCGAACATCCCTGAAACGTATGTTCACCGTATTGGAAGAACCGGTCGCGCAGGTGCATCTGGACAAGCTATTTCTTTCTGTGATATTGAAGAGCGTGCTTATTTGCGCGACATTCAAAAGTTAATCGGATTGGAAATTCCTGTTGTAAACGAACATCCGTTCCCTGCAGAGAACAAACCTGCTCCGGGTGTTGCACAAAAACCACAGGGCAAGAAACCTTTTTCTAGATCTGGTGGCGGAAAGACACATCGTGGAAGTGGCTCTGGTAGCGGAAGTGGAAACGGTGGTGGCGGAAACAGACCGAAAAGCGGCGGTGGATTTAAACCACGTTTTTCAGGAAATGCTGATTCAAAAAGAAGACCGTCTTAAACACGAACCATCCAAACGTATTCGCGCATTTGTTTCCACCAACTGAATTTCACTACCTCTGAAGGTGTGCATTTGAGTTGGTTGGAAATGGTTGCCAATGCATCTTGGTATCCGATTGTTTCTGATTGAAATAGATTCAACTTCGATTCATTTTCTATGAGGAAATCGGCTACTGCTGAAGGTAAATCTATTTTCTGGTATCCCAATTTATGGACGAATAGCACCTCTTTGTTCGGACCGTTTTTCTTCAAAGGCTTCAATGAGGTTTGATGAAGGAAGAGCACCATGCCTTTCAATTCTACTTCATCTTCTGGAAGTTTCTTCACGGCTTTTTCAATCATGGTTCTTGGAACCAATGGATTGACGATCGGAAATTTGAAGAATTTCTTCAATGGAAATTCGAAGCCAATGCCGTGCATGTAGTTGTACAAGGCTTTCTTCAATCCGTCTGAATATTGCTCGTGGTTGGCTCCTTTCGGATCTTCGTGAAACAAGTCGTTGTTCGCAAAACCTTCGAAAACAGGGCCAGTGCGAATGACACCGTATTTCTCGGGGTCCTTTCCAACGGGGCTGTGAACGGTCATGGCGAATTGGTGCCAGTGTCCCGAATGCAGCAATTGGTTTTCGAATAATTGTCGCACCACTTCCAGCGAATCGATGGTTTCTTGTTCGGTTTGCGTAGGGAAACCGAACATTAAGTAGGCATGGACTAAAATTCCAGCATCGCGGAAACCTTTGCAGACCTTGGCTACTTGATCTATGGAAATTCCTTTGTCGATCAACTCTAAAATTCTTGGACTCGCCACTTCTAAACCACCAGTTACGGCAATGCAACCGGATGCTGCTAGAATTTTACAAAGATCAGGAGAGAATGTTTTTTCAAAACGGATGTTGGTCCACCAAGACACTTGCAAGCCTCTACGAAGAATTTCAATGGCTAAATCGCGCAATGCTGCTGGAGGCGCGGCTTCATCTACGAAGTGAAATCCGGTTTCACCGGTTTCCGCAATGAGCGCTTCCATCTGATCAACTAAATGCGTTGCGCTGGCCTGGTCGTATCTTCCGATGTAATCGAGTGTAATGTCGCAGAAACTGCATTTCTTCCAATAACATCCGTGAGCGACTGTCATCTTGTTCCAACGACCATCGTTCCACAAGCGATGCATGGGATTCGGCATATCAATGACTGAGAGGTATTCGTTGAAACGAAGACCGGTGTAACTCGGAGCCGGTTTTTGTGCGTGAAGAAAATCTCCTCCGACTTTAGTATCAATAAACTCTACTTCGTTGTTTGAATTTCTACGGAACGTTCTTTTCAGTTCCGTATGAACTTCTGCATCTTCAAGATGCTTCAATAGCGCTAGGAACGGTCCTTCCCCATCGTCGAGGGTAATGTAATCGACGAAGTCGAAAACGCGCGGATCGGAAAGTTCACGAAGTTCAGTGTTCGGATATCCCCCTCCCATTGCGATTTTCACTTCCGGATAATAGGTCTTGATCCATTGTCCTGCTTTGAAAGCGCCGTATAAATTTCCACCAAAAGGAACAGTGAATCCTACCATGGAAGGCACTTCTTCTTGGAAGTACGTCTTTACCCTTTCCACCAAAATATCGTCGAGATAATTGTTGGGCTTGTTCAATTCTTCAAGAATCGGAGTAAAGGAAACGGCGGTTCTTGAGATGCGTTCTGCGTATTTCGAAAAACCAAAATGCGGACCCACGGTAGCTTGAATGAGATCTGAGATATCTTCCAAGTACATGGTGCACTTGTATCGCGCTTTGTCTTGCACGCCAATGTTTCCGAAGAACCATTCGAGGTCTTTTATTTGTTGAAATCGAGACCCTTCGGGCAAATAAGCACCCGCTGCTATGCGGTATCCGAGAGTGTAATTTTTATTTTGAAGGAAGGAAATCACGGCATCTACGGTGTTCTCGTAGGCCTTGCGATTTTTCACCAACGCATCGAGTTGATGGGTTAGGTTGAAGTTAGAAGATTCAATGGCGTCGAATAATTGTTCGAATCCCTTTCTGGAAAACACTTCCAGCACCATGTCTAATCCTAAGTCTTTTTGTCTTGAATCAAAACCTTGCTGTTTCAAGAATCCGGTTAAATAAGCGGTAGCCGGATACGGCGTATTCAGCTGCGTTAAAGGCGGGATTATGAGTAGGGGTTTGGACACGAGTGCAAAGAAACGAAAAAGAGCCGCGAATGCGGCTCTTTCCTTGAATTCAAAAAATAATTATTCTTAATTATCAAATTCGCCTGAATAATCTGGATACATATCAGGATATTCTTGCGAAGGCGCATATAAGCTCATTGAATCTATTGGCGCTGGTTCTACCGAAACAGACTCTTCAACCTGCTGCTCATCTGCCTTTATCTCTTCAGCTACATCGTTCGCTTGTTCGCTTGGCGCTGGAGCTGAAGCGGTCATTCCAGGAAGTTCATTAAACATTTCGATTGATGTTGATTTTGCTTTTTCCCAAATTGCTTTAGGAGCAGTTAAATCCATTTTCGAAACATAGCCGAATAACATCAATGAAGTCACAAACGTAAGCAACAAACCAAGTAGAGGTTGATTCTTATTTGCAGTATGAGCATCACGGATTTGAGTAGTGATCAACCAATCTGAATGATCCACTGAATCGTAGACAACACTGTTCAAGTGCGAATAGATGCTGAGCACAAATCCCATTGCAATAGCAGCAAGCGCGCACATCCAAATACTCATAAAGAAGTAACCAAGGTGCTTCGCAAGGTTTTCATTTCCTACCATACCGTTAGCAGCCTCTTGCATTTTATTCAAATGGGTAATTACCGATTCTTTGCGGGCTTTCATTTGAGCAATCTTACCGTTATCGGCTTGAATTTCGGCAATAATTCCATCGATGCGTTGACGCTCTGCGTCACAAAAATCAACAGGAATATCTACTGCAGGGGCAGGTTCTTCAATAACCATTGGTTCTTGAACAATAGGAGCCACTGGGGCTTCAACTATTGGAGCTTGAACTGCACAAACCGCATCTTTCTCTGTCTGCCAATATGCAGCACTTCTGTTGTTTCTAACTACATTAGAATCCATTTCGGCAATTTCGCCCTTGTATTCTTTTGCAAGATGAGCGAAAGAAGAATCGCTATCAGCTTCGGTATTCATTGGTTTAGCTTTCAAATTCTCACTCACCATATCTGAATAGCTGTTGTACATGTATGCTAACAAACCAACAGTTACAGCACCGTTTCTATTTGCGAAAGCTGAATAAGATGAGTCCAAGTATGCTTGACCGCGACCAACACCATTCAATGCAACACGAACAGAGAGCATTCGCATATCTGCCTCCATGAGTTTGTTTAAAGAATCATTTGAAATTGAATCAATGTTGCACCAATCGGCATAAGGTACCATACTCTCTTTTGCTTCCTCCGTGATACTAGCAATACGCTGCTCGTACACATAGTCGGTGGCCTTTTGAGTAAAGTAAGTCATACCTTGAGTTACCAATCCAGGAATGATCGATAAGATAAAGGCGGGAATTATTATTGCGGGGATAGCCAGTAGGTATGAAACCCATCCGCTATACAAATGGAAAAAGAAAGCGCGGTATACACCTTTCAAATCACCTGAATAAGCATTAGCGAAAGATGGCAAAGCGCTTATTACAAAAATGATAAGAATTGAATTGATAAGAATAAGGAAAGAAGCAAAAAGACTTCCTCCGGCTAGTAACGTTGAAAGTGAGAATTGGAACGATGTGCGCGAGCCAACGTTAATTAGAAGGTATTCAATTCCAACTAAAGCTATCATTGGAACAAGAATAAACGCGGCAATCTTCGCATAATTAAGACCTTGGGTCTTCCATGACGCATTTCCATTTTTACGATTGAAAGAAATCATACTCGCGGCCATTCCAATTGGAATGATGGATAACAGAGTGGTTGCTTGTTGAATGAACCCTTGAATGGTCATATGCTCAACACCCATAAACGAGTTGATATAGCGACCTATAAAGGCGATAATCAAACTAGCGAAAATTCCAATTGTTGCAATTTTGTAGCTCGACCATTTCGAGGCATCTCCTAAAAGTCTGAAAGCTTCTCGGAACCAACCCCAAGGAATACAGATAAAGTAGTGCCATATCAATTTCCATAAGAAATAGAAACCTGCAATTACAACCTCGTTGTAAACCCATTTAACAACTGTAATAATGAGTTTAACTAAAGCAGTTCCTAAATGAAGAAGCTCTCCAAGGAACCATAAAACAGAAACTACAGCTTCGAAGAACAGAATAAGGACTCCTGAGATAGGAACCATAAACCACCACACTCCACTGTTTTTTTGAAAAGCCTCTTTAAGCTCCGAAAGATTAAATCGGCTACTTGGTGTTTTTCCAGTTACACTGGAATACAGGCGACTGATGGCATAAAGCCCCAAGACGCCTAGGATTAAATTCATTTCCATAGGGTTTATTTTAAGTTAAGGTTAGGCCAAGATAAAATAAATATTGAAAAAAAATAACTTTTTAAAAAAAACTATAAAATAGCCCCCTCGTTAACATAACATTAACTAAAGTATCGTTCAAATTTGAAAACTAATTTGTCATAAAGCTGGGGCAAAGCTGCATGATCGAAAAAAATCATCTGAAAAATTTGTGTAATTGAAAATTGGGATTACTTTTGCATCGCTTTACGGCAACGGTCGGGTAGTTCAGTTGGTTAGAATACGTGCCTGTCACGCACGGGGTCGCGGGTTCGAGTCCCGTCCCGACCGCTAACAAAGAAAAAGCCTCTTGAGATTCAAGAGGCTTTTTTTATTTGTTTTTGAATCAATCGTAAACGATCACACTAATCACTCCGTGATCAATTCTGCGAATCAATCGCAAGCGATCAAACCTTCGGTGAAAATTTCGTACCTATTCTTCCCTTTTCTTATCCTCTCTTACCTTACAGTTTCGATTTTCCAAGGCGCAACCTTAACCCTAACGAAGGAACAACGGTAACCCCTTTCATCTGGAAAGATTCGCCAACGAAGTTTTGAAGCGTGCCGTAATTCTGGTAGTAAACCGCTACGGCTGGGACGAAATAGAAATAACGGAATCCGATTTTCATGTTGGCGAAGGCGCCGAAACTGCTGATGTTCTTGGTTTCCGTGATGGCTTTGGAATTCAATGCCGTTATTGCACCATTCGCGTCTTGAATGTACGCGTAGGTGAACGGCGTGGTTGAATAATTCATTCGCGTGAAATTATAGGCCAATCCAAACGAGATGGCTCCAATAGACTCTTCATTGCCTAATCCGTAACTGAAAATCAAAGGAACCAAAACATCTCTTCGACTGAAATCGTATTGTAAACGCGAGTTAATTGGACGTGCCCAAAATGGAAGAGAGATATCCTGACTTGAATACTGAAGCCCAATGCTTCCGTACCACTTGCTTGTAGCCGATTCTGAGAAGTCGTCTACATTTCCCAATGACCCTAAAAACTGATACTGAACATCAATTGCTTTGGCTCTTCCAGATCGCTTAAATCCAACATCGAATCGTTCAGCAATTCCGTAACGAATACCAAATTCGAATCCGCCACCCAATGGATCGAAGTTATTCGCCATGAGCGCCTCACCTACTTTCTGCCAATCGGCAGTTATGGCAATTGAGTCTGCTGCCGGTGAGCTTTGATTAGACGAATTTATCAAATTGTCAATGTCAATGTCGGCAGCGCTTGCCACCTTTAAAGCAGGCGCAGTAGCAATGTTGTACGTCTGATTGGTAGCCACTACCCAATTGCCTTTCGGAGTTACTTTTCCTGAATTCGTGATGGCTCTAGGGGCAACGCAACTTGTTACCGATACAAGCAATCCGAATATCCAAACGTACTTTTTCATCTATGAATTCTTTGATAATTCCTTCGCGCGATTCCAATATGAGTCCATTTCATTCAAGGTCATTTCCCCCATTTGCTTGCCGTCTTTCGCGCTTTCCGTTTCCAAATACTGAAAACGATAAATGAATTTCTTGTTGGTCTTCTCTAATGCATCTTCCGGATGTATTCCCTTAAAACGCGCATAATTGATGAGTGAAAAAAGTAAATCGCCGAATTCTTCTTCTTGATCCTCTTTCGTTTTTGCTTCCTTGAATTCATTCAATTCTTCCAAAACCTTTTCCCAAACCTGATCAGAGTTTTCCCAATCGAATCCCACTCCTTTCGCTTTGTCTTGTATGCGCTGCGCCTTCACCATGGCCGGCAACGAACGCGGCACGCCTTCCAACACACTCTTCTTCCCTTCCTTCAATTTTAATTTTTCCCAATTGGAAAGAACTTCAGCTTCGTCTTTCACAACAGTATCTCCGTATATATGCGGATGTCTTGAAATTAATTTTTCGCAAATCGAATTCAACACATCGGCAACGTCGAATGCTTCAGTCTCGCTGGCAATGCGCGAATAAAAAACCAAATGCAAAAACAAATCGCCCAATTCTTTCTTCACCTCTTCCATATTTCCTTCTAGAATGGCATCTCCCAATTCATAGACTTCTTCAATGGATAAATGACGAAGACTTTCCAGCGTCTGCTTCATGTCCCACGGACACTTCTCGCGAAGCTCGTCCATGATGGTTAACAAGCGCTCGAACGCTTCCTTCTTCTGCTCTACTGTATTCATTCGCCTTGGAGTGCTTCGATCATTAATGTTAAAATTTCTTGCGCCGCTGTGGCAATCTTAGTCCCTGGACCAAAGATGCCTACACATCCGGCGTTATATAAAAACTCAAAGTCTTGCTCGGGTATTACTCCGCCTGCAATAACGCCAATGTCTTCTCTTCCTAACTTCTTCAATTCAGAAATTAATTCCGGAATTAACGTCTTATGTCCAGCTGCTAAAGAAGATACTCCGACCATGTGGACGTCGTTTTCTGCGGCTTGCTTCGCGACTTCTGCTGGTGTCTGAAACAACGGTCCCATGTCTACATCGAATCCGATATCTGCAAACGATGTGGCAATCACTTTCGCTCCGCGATCGTGTCCGTCTTGTCCCATTTTCGCAACCAAGATGCGCGGTCTTCTTCCGGCCAATTCAGCGAATTCATCGGAACGTCTGCGTGCTTCAATAAAGTCTTTGTCCATTGCTGATTCATTAGAGTAAACACCTGAAATACTTCTGATCTGTGCGGAATATCTTCCGTACACCACTTCCAATGCACTTGAAATTTCACCTAAGGTTGCGCGCAAACGAGCGGCTTCAACCGATAAGGCCAAGAGATTTCCGATTCCGCTCTGTGCCGATTCTGTTAAGGCTTTCAAGGCATCTTGACAAGCCTCTTCGTTACGTTCTGATTTCGTTTTTACTAATCTTTCGATTTGTGAAATACGCACAGCGTCGTTGTCTACTTGTAAAATATCCATGGCGCTTTCTTCTTCCAACTGAAAAATATTCACACCAATAATCTTGTCCCTTCCACTGTCTATACGCGCTTGCTTTCGCGCTGCTGCTTCTTCAATGCGCAACTTTGGAATACCGGCTTCAATGGCCTTGGTCATTCCGCCCATTTCTTCCACCTCTTCAATTAATTTCCAAGCGGCATCCATGATTTCTTGCGTGCGCTTTTCAATGATCTCACTTCCTCCCCAAACATCTACCACTTCACACAACCCTGTTTCTTCTTGAATAATCAACTGCGTGTTTCGTGCAATGCGCGCGCTGTTGTCGGTTGGCAATGCAATGGCCTCATCGAGCGCATTCGTATGCAAACTCTGTGTTCCGCCCCATGCAGCGCCGAGGGCTTCAATGCAGGTGCGCGCAACGTTGTTGTATGGATCTTGACGCGTTAAACTCCAACCACTGGTTTGACAGTGGGTTCTTAACGCCATTGATTTTTCGTTTTTCGGGTTGAAGGACTTGATGAGTTGCGCCCACAACACACGGGCTGCGCGCATCTTCGCAATTTCAGTTACGGTGTCCATGCCTACGGCCCAGAAGAACGACAAACGCGGAGCGAAATCGTCGATGCTCATTCCCGCTTTCAGGCCTGCGCGAACGTATTCCAATCCGTCGGCCAACGTATAAGCCAACTCAATTTCTTGCGTCGCACCAGCCTCTTGCATGTGATATCCGGAAATGGAAATCGGATTGAACTTCGGCATTTCCTTCGAACAAAATTCGAAGATGTCTGAAACAATACGCATGCTTGGTGTAGGCGGATAGATATACGTGTTTCGAACCATAAACTCTTTCAGAATGTCGTTCTGAATGGTTCCGGTGAGTTGTTCTGGACGAACACCTTGCTCTTCAGCGGCGACGATGTAAAACGAAAGAATCGGTAGAACCGCACCGTTCATGGTCATGCTCACCGACATTTCGTTCAACGGAATTTCATGAAACAAGACTTTCATGTCTTCCACTGAATCTATGGCTACACCTGCCTTCCCAACGTCTCCCTTCACGCGATCGTGGTCGCTGTCGTAACCGCGATGGGTAGCCAAGTCGAAGGCAACAGACAATCCTTTTTGTCCCATGGCCAAGTTGCGTTTGTAGAACGCGTTCGATTCTTCAGCGGTGCTGAATCCGGCATATTGACGAATGGTCCACGGACGCACGGTATACATACTCGCATACGGACCGCGTAAAAACGGCGCTGTGCCTGCTCCCCAAGTGGCAGCCTTCACTTCTTCGTTGAAGTTGAAGGGAACTTCTTTCCAATTCAATTTACTCATGACTGCACATATTTGTTTTCACCAACAACAACACGTTGTGCATGTTGAAGGCTTCTTTCCTCTTTGTTGTATTGAATGAAGTTGAACAACTTCTCTGACGTTTCGAAATTCTTCATGATCTCAAAAGCCTTTACTGACAAGTCTTCCGTAAGTTTTTCCAACGAAAAACTTCCCTTCGCTAAATCTGAATATTGATCGAAGTAAGACTCTTCAATTAATAAGTGCTGAATGTTTCGTGCCCAGCGCAGATGATCACTATCATCTGCTCCCTTTGCGAATTCCATGGGAAGCACTTCTATGCGATTTGCTCCGCCAACGCTTGCTGCCAATGCTTGAATGGTAGAACGAATGAGATTGTTGTCGGTGTCTTTCTTCGCTTGGAAGTATCCGTCGGTTTGCACTTTCACGAACGCGTGATTCGAACAAGCGTGTTCAGGAGAACCTGATTTCATCACGTGCGACCACACAGCGCGGAAAGCGCGCAGCTTGGCGATTTCAACATACAGTTCACTTCCAACCGAAAAATGAAACAGCACTTGTGCGGAAGCCTCGTCTGTAGTTAGATGCGTATTCTCAATGAATTCAATTCCGGATAAAGCCGCGAAAGCGATTTGTTCTGCTGCTGTTGCATGGGCTGCAAACGTATGATTTGCATGAATGTGTTTGGAATGAAACAGCGGCAACACTCCGGCGCGGTCTTGTTGCTCGTAGGCTTGTTTAATGGCGTCTATCTGATCGTCGGCTTGCTTAGCATGTGCTTCCAACTCCCAATTGATGAAGCCGACGAAGATATCTTTCAACGCAACCTTCATATCACTAGCGTTGAAAGAAGCGGGAATGGTTAAGCTGTTCGCTCCACCATTCAAGGCTTCCAAAGCCAGCGCGTTCCAAGCCGTTGGATCTGTCGTTTGGAAAGACTGGTGCAACTGCCACGAAGGCGTTGCACGAAAAGTAACTTCGTTCGTTGAGCTACCTTCGGTAGCATAGGGAAATAAAAAAATCCCTTCTTCTTTTTGGCGAACCAAAGAGCCGAGGGATTTTCCTTTTAATTCTTTTTCGGCTAGCGTCTGCCAGTCTTGAAGAGATTGATTTGAAAAAACTTCGCCACGAATATTCATGCAACGAAGTTAATTCGAAAATGCTTATCTGAACAGGGTCAATGTGCCCATTAATTCCATAGGCTCACGTCCACCAATTGGCTTCACACGAAGCTTCCAAACGTAAGCGTCGTTCGGGACATAGTGGCTACCATTTCCGTCGAAGGTTCCGTTCCAACCCTTCTCTGGGTCATTGGTTTCAAAAATCATAATTCCCCAACGATCATAGATTCCAAAGTAGTAATCGCTCGGATCGTATGCATTCAGAACAGGAATGAACACTTCATTCAAATTATCATCGTTCGGAGAGAATGTGTTTGGAACATAATACAAGAAAGGCTCTTTCGAGAAGTTCGCAATGATCGTGTCTGTTGTGTTGAACGAAGCCGACACTTGATCTGCTGTTAGGTTCGGATTGATAGGCGTTCCTGCCACAGACTGCCAACCGGTAAACATCCAATACGGCTCTGGAATTGCAGTGAAATTCACAGGAACATTGTCTTCGTTTTCAATGGTGAGCATCGTTGTTGTTGAGTTACCCGTATCGAAAAGAACTGTTCCTGCAGTAGCTGGATTTACAATTACCGTGAGCGGATGATGCGCAGTTACGTCGAATACTGCAACCAATGTATCTTCTTCAGTAAAGTTGAAATTCACATTCGTGCTCGAAATATTCGGAGCCAATACGTGGTTATTTATTTCCCAGTGGTTGAATGCTGTCCATGAATCAATTGGTGAAGCCACGAAGTTCATGAATGTATTCTCGGCAAAGATTTGTGTTGAAGGAAGTAGCGTCCATGGATTTCCATTCATAGTCACGGTTCCCGCTCCTGCTGGTTGAACATCCACGGTCAATGGGAATTCATCGATAATTGTGAATACCGCTACCAACGTGTCACTCACCATTAAATGTAAGATGACATCTGGAGTAAGTGTATTTGGGGCAAGCGGATGGTTGTTGATTTCCCAGTGGTCGAAAAGGGTTACACCAGGAATTTCATTTGCGTTGAAGGTGTAATCAACATCAGCTAAAATCTCGTTGTTCCATGGATAAGCTGCTAACACCGTTCCGTCCATGGTTACCGTTCCGGCTCCCACTGGAAATACATCTACCTGAAGAATCGCATGAGGAGTCTCGTCGAAAATAGCCACTAACGTGTCTGCAGCGCATGGATTCAAATAAATTGAGGTGCTTGTTGTATTTGGAAGAAGTGTTGCATTCGTAGACTCCCAATGGTTGAATGTGAACCAAGGATTTGCAGTAACGCTTACGGTAGTTGAATCTCCAGCATTCACGCTGAAGGTCTCTGGGTAAGTGATTTGAGGAGTTCCGTTGAACACAATATTGCCGGCTCCTGCAGGAAAAACATCGCTCACAACTGTTACTGGTCCTGAAGCTGGAATACCAAATATGGCTTGAACAGTAACATCGGACTGAACAATTAAGGTTGTGATTGGAGCTGTTGGGTCTGCAATTATTCCTGTTCCACTTATGATTTCCCAACCTTGGAAGGAACTGCATGGTCCGACTACAGAATCTACGATTGCCTCTAAATCTATTTCTAAATCTCCGAAATAGGTTCCTGAGTATGGCGCTTCATATGGACTTATTTCAGTCTCTCCAATGATGATATCACCCACTCCATCGATTTGGAAAGTTACGTTATAGGGTACAACATCATAACAATCGACTATTCCGTCAATGATACTGTTGTTGCAACGAGCCAAAATGAAATCACGAACTTCTTGAACGTTGTTGTTCCAAGTATTGATATTCCCGCCCCAGCGCTGAATTTGTCTTGGCATTTCTGGTTCAATTACCAATATCATGCTGTCCAACACTGCAATCATTCGTTCACAAGAGAAAATGGTGTTTGATAATTCAGCATAGCGTTGAATGTAGTCGGCGAAGAAATCCGGATTGTCAAACAAGGCGTTCAAAACAGGAATGTGCCCTTGTCCTCCAACATTTCCCTGCCCTTCTACCTGACAAGGGTCTGAAGTTGGCTGTGTGCTACTTACTCCTGTGTAATTGGCACCGTGACCAAAGGTGTTGTCATTATCCCAGAGGGCGTATCTCCATCGTCTACCGTCACCAAGCGGATTTGTACCGCGCCACCAGGCTGTGTTCCAATTTAACCAATCGGTACAAACGGTATAACCATTCAGAATGAAATAATCTATAAGACTCATGGTATTGAACTGTGAAACCACATAGTCGTAGTTGGCTTGATCGGCCATACTGTTGGAGGTTGTGAAGTTCACAAACGTATTCCACTGCGTTTGTGGGTTGAATGTTGGAGCTGCTGCGTATTCTGTCCATGTTCCTCCCCATGTTTTTAGAAAGTCTACGTTACCGGCGGGTTGATCGAAGTAATAGTCTGTATAGTCTGTGTCATCTACCTTCTCGCGAATTTCATACACGCCCCAATACTGTCCATTTATGTATAAAATACAACTTCTTGTTTTTCTCTCGTCAAGGTGAAGATCTGCAAGGATTGATAATTCGCAAACATAAGCATCGCGAATGTGCGCTCCTCCGTTTGAGAATGGGTAGTTGTCGTTAGCTGCTGCTTTGAATATTAGTCGTTGGTACGACTGGCGATCACTTGTGTGAAGCATTGGGTACTCTATCTCATGGTTATAACCAAGCGCATCACGTGTTACATAATCAAAACCTCTTTGTCCGTATGCATTGGAATCATTACCATGTTCGTTGCTGTCTCCAGAAGTTTCTACTGTAAATGTCCCATTTTGAAAAAACTCCAGGTGTGTAAGCTCATCCCCATTCCAACCTCCGTCTAACGTAGTTCCAGAGATAGACACAATTGGAATGGTGTGGTTATCATTTCCGAAGAAGTAAGTATTGGTTTCTGTGAAGGAAGGAAGTGTAGTCGCTGCTGGTGAGTATACTATTGCGCGAAGAACGGTAGTTGTATTGATGTTAATCGGACCAGTGTATAATGTGCTTGTGTTGGAAGGTTGAGAACCGTTGGTGGTATAATAAATTATTCCCCCAACCTCAGTCGTTGAGAGGGTCACACTGATTGGGGCAGCGTAATATCCAGCTTGAACATCCATGGTCGGACGAACAGCATAACCCGTGGCAGTTGCACCAGCATTAACAGCACCTTGAGAAGGATTGGTTTGAATAACCATGCTACCGGTTCCATTCGGAACGCGTCCGTATGACTGATTTCGTTGGTTCGGACTAATTACATCGAAGTCGTAACTCTCTAAAATAACTCCTGCAGGACTTGAGAAAACCAATTCTTCTCCTTCAGATTGTGATACTTTAAAATTTGTATTTGTCTGGCCTAAGAATCCTGGATCGTATGCGCCAACTCCACTCACTAAAATGAGCTTATATCCATTAGCGGGAACACTTACAGTTGCAGGAATCTGATATTTCTGTGGATTGAGGACATTATCGCTAAGCCAATAGCCACCGATATTTACAGCAGCGCCTGTTGGATTGTAAAATTCAACCCAGTCTTCAAACTCTCCACCCACAGCGTAGTCGGAATAATTTGCAAAACAAAATTCATTGATAACGACTTGCGATGAAGCAGAAAAAGAAGCTATCAAGGCCAAGAAAATGACAGCAGATCTTTTAAGAAAGTTTAAAATCAT
>JBILOU010000109.1:0-4219 GCA_044374295.1 Flavobacteriales bacterium
TTCAAGTAAGTCCTTCGCTCGATTTGCAATGGTCAATGCCGGTAGTTGAAGGATGTTCACCATTCACTCTTCAAACACCATACATGCCTGGAGGTTCAACCTACGTTTGGAACTTCGGCGACGGAACTTCTTCAACCAATACATCGCCAACGCATACTTACGTGAACAACACGCTTTCACCGCAGCAGTTCACGGTAACGTGTTATTCTGAAAATGCCTTTGGATGTGCAGATAGTATTTCATTCCAAGTAACGGTGAATCCTCAGGCAATAGCGAATGTTTCTACGCAGCAGTTTTCCGGATGTTCGCCTTTGAATGTTACGTTTGAAAACAATTCTGAATTGGCATTGAACTACAATTGGAATTATGGAAATGGACAAACAAGCACAACCGCTGCGCAGTCGCATGATTTCTTGTATGTAAACAATACAGCTCAACCTGTAACCTACACCGCTGTGCTTCAAGCCAATCAGATAAGCACATGTTCTGACTCGGATACAATTTTAGTTACAGTTTATCCGTCAATTGAGGCGAGCTTCACATGGACAGGCGCGGCATGTGCAAGTGTTCAAGCTCAATTCAACAATACCTCAACGATTGGTACTTCAGCCGAATGGTCATTCGGTGACGGGTTTTATTCGAATGCTTTCAACCCTTTCCATTTGTATTCAAACAACGGATTACAAGATTTGAATTACAACGTCTCGTTGGTATCGACCAGCATATTTGGTTGCACCGATACTGTTGTTCATCCGCTAACAGTTCTATACTCACCAATCGCTAACGCTGTGATTGATACAGTTTATGGATGTTATCCATTGAATGTCGATTTCATTAATTCATCGCAAGGAGCGAATGCGTATTCATGGCAGTATGGCGATGCATTGAACTCAACGACTTCCGCTGCAACACATACACACACGTATTTCAATCTATCGAATCAATCTCAAACGTATCAGATTACGCTTACTGTAGAAGCACCGAATGGCTGCACAGATGTTTGGACAGATCAAGTAACAGTTCTTCCGGAATTGGTTGCAGATGCAGATGTAATTGTTTCAGGATGTAATCCTGTTGAAGTGGTCTTCAACAATCAAAGTTCGGGTGCTACTTCTTATTTCTGGAATTTGGGTAACGGCGATACAAGTACGAGTTTTAATGAGCAGGGAACCTTCTACAATCCATATCCAGTTGATACAACGTTTGTCGTGAGTTTAACTGCGACGAATATTTACGGATGTGAAGTAACAACTGAATTGTGGGTAGTTGTACATCCGTTCCCCACTGCAGCATTCACCGCCACGCCTTTGGTTCAAATATGGCCAAATAACGTTGTAAATCTGCAAGAGAATTCAATTGGTACATACCTAGGGTTTCAATGGACACTTGAAGACGGCGCAGAGTATTATGTTCCCAATCCTGGTGATCACGTATTTTCAACCTGGGGAACGTACAACATTGAATTGATTGTGAATGAAGGCTTGTGCACCGATACCACTGCGCAAAGCATAACCATTATTCCACCAGCGCCTGTTGCTTTGTTTGAAGGAAATGCCGAGGGTTGTGTTCCTTTAACCGTAACCTTGAACAATCTTTCGCAATACGCCGATAGCTATGAATGGTTCTTCAGCGATGGCGGATATACAACTTCGGATAGTCCGGTCTATACTTTTTACTCAGCAGGAGTTTACGGAGCAACTTTGGTGGTACACGGTTTCGATGGAACGAATGACACTCTGGAGTTGTCTAATCTCTTCATCGTCCACGCTAATGCGGTGGCTTCATTCACTGTTACCCCAAATCAAGTGGTGATTCCTGATCAACCTGTTTTGTGTCAGAATGCAAGCGACAATGCTACACTTTTCGAATGGTCGTTCGGCGACGGTTTCGTGAGTAACGAAGTTAGCCCGAAACATTTTTATGATATCGAAGGCGTGTTCAGCATTCAGTTAATCGCGAACAACGAATTCAATTGTCCAGACACACTCGTACTTACCGATGTGGTGTTTGCCTATGGCGATGGCTATTTGGAATATCCAAATGCCTTCACGCCAAATTCGAGCGGGCCAAGCGATGGCATTTATGATCCGTATGGATACACCAACGATATTTTCTGTCCGTTGCATAAAGGAGTGGTTTTATATGAACTTCAGATCTTCAATAAGTGGGGAGAGCAAATTTTTGAAACCAACGATATCCATCGCGGTTGGGACGGTTACTATCGAGGGGAATTGAGTAAGGAAGATGTGTACGTATGGAAGGCATCTGTTACGTTTTCAAATGGAACGAGTAAAATTATGACTGGCGACTTAACACTTTTAGCACGATGAAAACAAAGAATATATTTCGAATAATTTTCATGGCCATGAGTGTCTTCATGTCATTGAACACCCTAGCTCAAGATCAACAGTACACGCAGTTTTATTCAGCACCAACATTGCTCAATCCTGCGTTCGCTGGGGCTTCTGCGCAAAGTAGATTTAGTACACTATACCGCAATCAGTGGTCGTTGGTTCCTGGTGGATTCAAATCCTATCGATTTGCATACGATCATTACGCCTCTGCCATTAACAGTGGATTTGGAATTGTAGCAGGAAGTGATAATTTGGGAACTGGAAGTTTAAAGACTTCATCATTTCAACTTCAATATGCTTATGAAGTAAAAGTAAAACGCGGTTTGTTCTTCCGTCCGGCGTTGCAATTGGGAATTGTAAGCAAAACGTTGGACTTCGGAAATTTGGTTTTCTACGACCAAATGATTCGCGACGGGGATCCGAGTTACGAAGCCATCTCATACGGTCCCGCAAAGTATTTCGATGCTTCAGCAGGAGCCTTACTGTATTCGGCTAAGGCGTGGATGGGTGTTTCGGTCTATCACATGAATAAGCCGAACGAGGCCATTTACAATGCAACAACAGAGATTATACCTGCGCGCTTATCGGTTCACGGTGGATTAAGAAAAAAGATTAAGTCGAACTACTATTCGAAAGTTGGAAAAGACATGGTCCTTGCTTTCAATTACCAAGCGCAAGGTAAATTCGATCAACTCGACATTGGAGTTTATACGGAATTAAATCCTGTTGTATTGGGAATTTGGTACCGCGGACTTCCGGTTAAATCAAATCAATACCAGCATCCAAACAGAGATTCGTTCTCAGCCTTAATTGGATTTCAAACAGGAAAGTACAAAGTTGGATACAGCTATGACATTACCACTTCGCAGTTAGCGGTTGGAAATACCGGAGGCTCACACGAGATAAGTTTTACCTACCTCTGGGCGAACAACAGAAACATGCGAAAAGTGAAGAGAAGAATTATTCCTTGCGCAACGTTTTAGTCGGCAATTCCCATAGTCTTCAAGTGACGTGTGTGTGAACGCAAGGCAGCGAAAACAGTTCCGTATTCGTTGTATTGCACTCCGAATTTCTCACAAGTCTCGCGAACAATTTTGTTCAACGCAGGGTAGTGAACGTGTGAAATACGCGGGAACAAATGGTGCTCCACTTGGTAGTTCAATCCGCCAGTAAACAAGGTCACAAGGGGATTTTTTGTTGCGAAATTACTCGTGGTGTTAATTTGGTGAATAGCCCATTCTTCTTCAATCACACCGTTGGTATCTTCAGGATTATTGAATGAAGTTGTTTCAACAACGTGTGCCAATTGGAAAACCACAGCGATAACGATTCCTGTTACAGTCGATACCAACAGGTAGCCAAGTATCGCAGGAACTACACCTTGAAAAATCATTGGTAGTACAACGAATGTTGCAACATAACTAAGTTTCGTTGCCCAGAAAGTGAAGTGATTAATGAAGGTGAACTTGCGCAATTTCGTAATACCCACTTGCTGCGTTCTGTATTTCTTCACATCGTCAATCCAAACCCAAGAGATGTAGGTAAGACAATACAAGATGTATCCGTAAATATGCTGAAAGCGATGAATCTTGTATCTCGGCTGATTCTCATTCGTGCGCATCATGGGCTGAATGTTAATGTCATCGTCGTGACCTTCAATATTCGTGAATGAATGGTGAATGACATTGTGTTTCGTTTTCCAAAGACTTACATCTCCACCCACCATGTTCAGTGTGTGGGCCATGATTTCATTCAGCCATTTTTTGTCTGAAAAACTACCGTGAGCACCGTCATGCATAAGGTTGAATCCGATACCCGCTAGCGTTAATCCAAGAAGTACACATGCGCCAATGCTCATGCCAACC
>JBILOU010000110.1:0-4209 GCA_044374295.1 Flavobacteriales bacterium
AAATACGGAAAACTTTCGGAAGCAGATTATGAAAAGTTCCGAGCAGAACCTTTAGGATTGAAGTTCTCGCGTGTTTCTCACGATGAAGGACAAGCACCGTATTTCCGCGAAGCGGTTCGACATAAACTCCAGGAAATTTTAGAGACGCGCGATGCCAATGGGGACTTGAAATACAAGAAGGGAGACGGTACCGCTTTCAACATATATGAAGACGGATTGAAGGTTTACACCACACTTGATAAAAACATGCAGGCCCATGCCGAACATGCGGTGGAAGAGCATTTGAGTAAGGAGCTTCAACCGGCGTTTACGCGAAATGTAAGGCAACGCCCAAAAGATAAATATCCGTTTTACTCAGGTATTTCAACAGGAGATAAACAGGCTATCATGAATAAGGCGATTACCACCAGTGATCGCTTCAAAAAGCTTTCTGGCAAGATGTGTCCCGATTGCGGAAGACCGGCTTCTTACATTGAAACCAAAGACGGACATTTCCATTGTAAAGAAGATGCGGGTGGGTGCGGACACACTTGGAACATGCGCACAGAAGACGAGGTGTTAGCTGAATTCAACAAGCCTGTTCGCATGACGGTATACAAGCACGGGGGGTACAGAGATACCACCATGACACCTTACGATAGCATTGTTTATCACAAAACAATTCTTCACGCGAGCTTGATGTCTGTAGATCCGCGTAACGGATTTGTAAAGGCTTGGGTTGGAGGAATCGACTATAAGTACTTCAAATACGACAATGTATTTCTCTCGAAGCGTCAGGTAGGTTCAACCTTCAAGCCATTCATTTACGCGATGGCTATGCGTATGGGAATGAAGCCGTGCGATCAGATTACAGGTGCCGGTTGCATTGACCTGCCGAACGGAACACGCTGGTGTCCGAAAGGTGGAGCGGGCGGAACGTATACCATGACAAAAGCATTGGCGGGATCGGTGAACTCCATTGCTGCCACGCTCATTGCGCGTTTCGGACCTGAGCCTGTGATTGCCATGATGCGTCACATGGGTGTGAAGAGCTACATTCCGATGGCTTATTCTATTGCACTTGGGGCTTGTGAACTTTCGGTCTACGAATTAGTTGGTGCCCAGGCTTCCTTGGTGAATCACGGATTGTACATAGAGCCTACCTTTATTATGCGCGTCGAAGACAAAAATGGAAATTTGATTTATGAAGCAGATCCGGTTATTGATCAGGCGGTTGAACCTGGTATTGCTTTCGAGACAGTCAAACTTATGAAAGGGGTTTGCGATTTCGGAACTGCTGCTCGCATTCGCTCCAATCCGAAATACGGGAAGATTCCTTATCCTTTGGCCGGAAAGACCGGAACCACGCAGAACAATACAGACGGATGGTTTGTTGGAATGACGCCTGATTTGGTAACCGGAGTATGGGTAGGTGCGCAAGACCCGACGGTTCGTTTCTCGAGCACCGCTCTTGGACAAGGGGCCAACACAGGGCTTCCGATATTCGGATACTACATGAACAGCATTTATAAAGATCCGAAGATTTCTATTTCGAAGGGCGACTTCGAAACGCCTACGGAATACGATCCGCTTCGCTTCCAATGCACAAGTGGCGGAATGGGCGACCTGTTCTACGAAGGTGAAGACGGAAGTATGGAGGAGTTCTTCAACGGTGAATTGGAATTTGACGGCGATGTGCCAGAATAAAATAGACTATGGGATTTAATAAAGTAAGAGCTTCTGCAGCGGAAGCATGCGAAGGGATAACCTCTGGAATGACGCTTATGGTGGGCGGTTTCGGTTTATGCGGTATTCCGGAAAATTGTATTTCGGAATTGGTAAAGATGGGTGTGAAAGACCTCACCTGCATTTCGAACAACGCCGGAGTAGACGACTTTGGATTGGGCTTGTTACTTCAACAAAAACAAGTCAAGAAAATGATTAGCTCATATGTTGGCGAGAATGCCGAATTCGAGCGTCAGATGTTGAGCGGTGAGCTAGAAGTGGAATTGATTCCGCAAGGAACATTGGCTACACGCTGTATGGCAGCTGGATATGGAATGCCTGTTGTGTTCACTCCAGCCGGAGTTGGAACGGAAGTAGCGGAAGGAAAAGAAGTCCGCGAGTTCAAAGGAAAAAAGTATTTGATGGAAGAAGCCTTCGACGCCGACTTCGCGTTGGTGAAGGCTTGGAAGGGTGACGCTATGGGTAACTTGGTGTTTCGTTCAACGGCGCGCAACTTCAATCCAATGATGGCCATGGCCGGAAAGATTACCATTGTGGAAGTGGAAGAGTTGGTTCCGCTTGGCGCGTTAGACCCTGACAACATTCATACTCCGGGCATTTACGTGCACCGCATTTTTCAGGGAGTGAATTACGAAAAGAGAATTGAGCAGCGTACTGTTCGTCAAAGAATATAATTATGGCTTGGGATAAAATTGGAATAGCGAAGCGCATTGCGCAAGAAGTTCAAGACGGAACGTATGTGAACTTAGGCATTGGTATACCCACCTTGGTAGCGAATTACATTCCGGAAGGAATGGAAGTTGAATTGCAAAGTGAGAACGGTATTTTGGGAATGGGACCATTTCCATTTGAAGGAGAAGAAGACGCAGACTTGATTAACGCGGGAAAGCAGACGGTTACCTTGCGTGATGGGTCTTCCATTTTCGACAGTGCCATGAGTTTCGGAATGATTAGAGCGCAGAAAGTGGATCTAACCATTTTGGGCGCCATGGAAGTGAGTGAGAACGGCGACATTGCCAATTGGAAAGTTCCAGGTAAGATGGTGAAAGGCATGGGCGGCGCCATGGATCTGGTGGCCAGCGCCAAGAACATCATTGTGGCAATGCAGCATTGCGACAAGGCCGGTAACTCGAAATTATTGCCACAATGTTCTCTACCTCTAACGGGTATTCATTGCATTAAAAAAGTAGTCACCGATTTAGGAGTCTTCGACATCCGCGACGGCGCGTTTCATTTGGTTGAATTGGCTCCGGATGTTACGTTGGAAGAGGTTGTTGCGAAAACGGCAGGCAAACTGCTTACGCAGTAGAATGCCCGAAGGCTTCACTCATTATCGTCGAAGACATTCGCCATCGGCATTCGTGCTTGCACATTCGTTGCTTAGCAACATTCGCCCCTTCGGGGCGACACAAACGATTAGGCATGGGTGTTAGCCCATGCAAAAGGTGATGAAGAATTCGGTTAATTTTTGCGTGATGACAAGCAATAATGAAGAAAATCTCGTTCGCTAGCGAACTTTGTTCAAGCTTTCGTTGTCTTACCTTTCTGAACACTAGAAAGAAACGATGAACAAGCTATTTTTTATTGCATTATTTACTGCCCTAACCACATCAGTTTTTGCACAAGGCTTTAATTGTTATTCGCTAAACATGCCTGCGGCATGCACGTGGGCGGTTTACGGTGGAAACGGTGAGACCCTTGCACAGGGCGTTTCTCCCGAGGCAACGGGCTTTTGTGTTCCAGACGGATGTTTTCAAATCTCCGTTGAATCGATGGCAATGAATCCCCTTCCGATTACTGTTGAACTTTACGATAGCAATGGAAATCTCGTGGGTGTTGATAATCAAGGAAACGAATACTACTACATTGCATTCCTCTCAGTCAATGGCATAACAGGTTGCACAGATCCGAACGCTTGTAACTTCAATCCTGAAGCTACTTGTGGCGATGGCTCATGTGATTACGCTTCTTGCAGTGGTTGTACCGATCCGCTGGCAACGAACTATAATCCAGATGCTACTTCAGACAACGGAAAATGCTGCTATGCTGATATAGCGAATATTACTACATCGGTTCCATCGACTTGGACGATTCAAAGTTCTACCGGTTATTATCAGTATGGAAACACTCCAGCAGACAGCACGGTTTGTATCTACAGTGGTTGCTATACCTGGAATTCTTATCCTATTGCCTTCGATCCATTTAATCCAGATGGAGAGAGTACGTTCGTTACGATTACAGATTCTACCGGTTACATTGTTTCTCAAGGCGTAGAAAATTCTTTCCAAACAGGTGTTCCATACACCTTCCTTTGGGGTGTTGTAGTACCCGGTTGCACAGAGCCTTCGGCGTGTAACTACAATCCACTTGCAACCTGTAACGAACTTGCCTATTGCGATTATTCTTGTCAAGGTTGCACAGATCCTACAGCGAACAACTACGATTCAAACGCCACAGTTGACAACGGCACTTGCTGCTTCAACA
>JBILOU010000053.1:0-14279 GCA_044374295.1 Flavobacteriales bacterium
ATTCTCGTTTTTTAATTCATTTAGCAATTCAACACGTCTTCCTGTCAAGCCAATTTTATAATTGTTGTCAGCCAAAAGTTTTGCAAGTCCTTTACCTATTCCAGATGTCGCCCCAATTATTATAGCTATCTTCATTCTTAATTTTTGTCTGTTTTTTGTGTCGCCCTAAAATGAGGCATAACTTACTTATACACGCTATAAACCTACCCAATACATGTCATTACAGCGAGATAGGCGCAGGTTTGTTGCGGTTAGATAAAGGTAATTAAAAAGAAAGCGGAAAATAGTTATTCAAAACAATTCTTCAATGCCCTGATGTCTTCGACGAATGTTTTCAACGAATGCCTTTGGCGAATGCTTCGCGAATGTCTTCGACGATTTTATCAACGCAGTTCCAATTAGACAGTAGGAATGATGTAATTCTTACGAATGCCTTCGGCGAATGCTTCGCGAATGTCTTCGACGATTTTAATTATGAAATAGGAACATTAAAAAAGTTAAGAAATGGTAAGAGAAGTTAAGAGAGGGGAAGAATAAACAACGTAGTTCCAGCAACATAGTTTCAACAACATAGTTCCAACACGTAGTTCCCACAACATAGTTCCAACAACGTAGTTCAAACAACGAAGTTCTTACAACGAAGTTCCAACAACGCAGTTCCTCACTTATGCCGAAACCAACAATCCATCCGCGTCCCTTCATATCCTTTGAAGATGCTGTTAACTGGTGCGCCGTAAATAAGTCGGTCGTTGAATTGGGTGCGAGCAATGTAGTTGAATGCGCCCATGTCTCCGGTGAAGGTGGTTTTGTTTTCTTGATTGAATTGCTCGTGAACACTGCAAAGGGATTCCAAGAAATGCAGCATGACAGTTGTTGATCCGCCAATGATTCCGCAGTTCAGCAAGGTCGATTGTGCGAACGATTGCTCGTATTCCGCAAAGCCAGTAATCTGATTTCTTAAATGAGTCGAGTGATTATTCATCCATTCGTTGTCCAACGTTTTCGGTTCGTCGCCGCAGAAGAGGGTGTCTCGATTTTCTTGAAACAGAAAAGTCTCGAACGGATTCTGTACTACAACAACATCTGAAACATCGGTAACGAAAACGGAATGAATAGTTGAAGCGAAATTCAACAAGAAGTCGCGATAGATGAAATAACGGAAGACATTCGGATTGAAAGCTGGATTGTATTCCACTTCAATGAAAGTAATGTTTTCATTCGAAAACTTCCGACAGGTTTCTTCAGAAAAACTGTTGTGAAAAATAACGCCGTGCAAATTCAAAAGCTGAATAGATTCAGCCCAGGCTTGAACCAAGGCGTAGCTGTCGTCTTCGAGGGTTGTGTTGCGGTTCACGTCATACACGCCGGTGAAATGACAAGCGAGAATAATGTTCTCTGATTTCGGAATGTAATTGAATGAAGAGCGCATTAATTCTGAAGCGGAGCGTTTTGTTTTTTTACTGTCGCGCTTATGCTGTTGGGCATGTTCCGATAATAGATGTAAGACCGAAGATCTACTTTCTCCACGCGGAATTTCGCTTCTGCTTGCTCGAAGAAATCGGCGTCCGCCGCATATCCACTCTTCAAACAAATCGTAGTGAACACTTCGCGTCTTCCGAAAAGTGTTCCGAATAAAATGCAATCGTCTAAATGCACCAATTGGGTATGATCATCTTTGTCTGGAACGAAGTAATCATCTGAATGGTTCACCATAGTTTCGGTGAAAGATGCTATCAAATCAAGCGACTCTATTTTCTCTAAACAAGAACTCAAATGATGAGGTTTGTATTCATCGTCGCTATCTAATATCGTAATGAACTCGCCAATGCTGTTGAGAACGCCGCGGTCGATGGATTTCGATTGACCTCGGTTGCTGTGGCGGACGTAAATGATTTTGTCTTCGTGTTGCTCTGCGTATTGCAGCATTTGAGCACGACTGTCGTTCGTTCCGCCGTCGTCGATAATGATTAGCTCGAAGTCTTGAAAGTCTTGATTCAACACAGAGTCGATGGCTCTTTTAATAAAAGCGAACTCGGTGTTGTACACGGCCATAAGGACAGATATCTTGACTTTCTTCAGCATAACAGGAAATGCTATATTTTTTCCGATTGCAAAGAAGCGGGAAAAATTCCGAATCGCTGTTAAATAAATGTTTTATTTGACTTTTGTGAAGTCGACTCAATCTAATACTTCAACATATCTACTTCCTCGAAATTTTCAAAGTCTTTGATGTCGCGAAGCTTGAGTAATTTGGTAACTGTTATGTTGGTCCAGGTTTCTCTGAACTCCTCATCTCCGCCCTCCGCGCTTTCATTGGTGTTCACCTTTTCTTGTTTCTTCTTTGAAATGAAGTTGATGCTGGTTTCTTTTTCAACAACTTCGCCGCCTTCACTCGAGTCGTAACCAATTAAATAAAAATCGGAGTTTCTGTATCGGAAGGTGTATTTCCAATATCCATATCGTCCGTGTGCGTAATGGATGTATAAGTTTCCTTTGTTGATCTCCAAAGAAAGTTCAGGGGCGTAATACACGCCACCGTCTTCGTTTTCGGAAGAAAAACAGTTTAAGTTTTTCAAGACTATTTGATACTGATTGTCTTTCTTGAACAGAACAATGATCCCTCTTCTGTTGCGGTCGACCATTTCGCCGAATTCGTTTTTTTCGTATGCACCTTTGTCGGTTCCTTTAATGAGAAGTACTTTATCGGCAACTCCGTCTTTGTTCAAGTCCCCTTCAACGGAACTAACCAATACGAATCCCACAGGGATGAAATCGTTCGGATTTTTTTTGGTGGAAGGTTGTGCAATTGCAACAGCAGATAAGAAGAGTAGAGCAATGAAAAGATTTGTTTTCATACTATAAATGTAATGTGTTCTTTTCATCGCGTCGCAGACATTTGTCATCGACATTCGCTGCTGTGCAGCATTCGCCCTTCGGGCATTCGTTCACTATTGAACATTCGTCACCGACATTCGCTGCTTTGCAGCATTCGTTCGCTAGCGAACATTCGTCCTACGGACTTTAGTGCTTCCGCCCAAGAACAAGTGCGTCAATGAAATCACAAACGACAACCACAATGCCGACCAGAAGCCGTCGATCTTAAATCCTTCCACCAGTTCTCCGGCAATCAAGAGCATAGACGCATTAATAACCAACAAGAACAAACCCATGGTGAAAAGCGTTGCCGGAATAGTAAGCGCAATTAATATGGGTTTCAAAAATCGATTCAACAACGTTATAACAATTGCGCTTATAATTACCGTAACAGAAGAGTCTACTGAAAATCCGTCGAGTAAATAATCGCCAATGAACAGCGCTAGGCTCGTTAACATCAATTGAAAGGTTACTTTGTAAAAATTGTTAGGGCTCTGTTCCATGGTGAATTTTCAATTTGGCGAATTTCGAAAAGATGAACGAATAATTTTTCTTTTTCGTTTGAATTCCTGCTTTCTTTTCGAAATTTCTTTTCTTTGTTGGTATGAAGAACATTTTCTTGCGCTCGTTCATTTTCGCTTTGGTGCTGTCGGCTCATTCCGCCGGAGCTTTTTCTTTTCCCGCTGGAACCGTTTGGTTCAACACAGACTATCAATTCAACACCGATCTTCTGCGCGATAAACTAGTCATCCTGGGTTGCCTTCAACCCGAAGAAATAACAGGGGTTGGCGCTATGGTAGATCTGCAAGAAGAATTTCTTACAATTCCGCAAGTGCAATGTATTACCCTCATTCCAGCGCGCGAACCAGCCTACAGCCGACAAGAAATCTTCGACTTCATTCAACAAAATGGAATTAGCCATCCGGTTGCAATTGTTCCGAATTGGGGAGACATTACTTTGATAGAAGCCAACCGACTTCCACAAATATTAGTTTTCAATAAGTCTATGAAAGAAGCGGTTCTTGCCATTCAAGGAACGCGAGAACTCCCGACAATTGGCGCAGCCGTGAGCGAAATCATTAAGATCGACTTAAACAGCTATTCGCTTTGGCAACCTACTGTTTCTCCCGAACCAAAACATTGGGCGAATCCACTCATTGAACTTCCAAGCGACTTGTGCTACTTCTCAGGAGAACTCGCGGTTTCAGAACCAGCACTGTTTCGCGTAAGCACCGTTAGCGAAGACGGTTTCATTCAAAAAAGAATTGGCGGAGTGCGCGGTTTTGCAGACGGAGACATTTCCGTTGCGCAGATGAAAAAGCCTATGGGCGTGACCTTCAGCTTCGCAGAACAACTGCTCTACATTGCCGATCCGCTCAATCACGCCATTCGCATCTACGAGAATGATCAACATGTTTTGCTTACCATTCTTGGAAATGGAAAACAACCGAACATTGAAAGTTTTGAAAAGTCAAACACATGGAAAGGTGCTATTCCTTATCCAACAGATGTGCTTATCGTGAAGAACAAAATCTATGTCCTTGCCGGAAACGATTGCAGCGTATGGGAATTGAATACCGCCGACCAGTCTTCGAAATTAATTTGGAGAAGCGAAAACAAGGACGCACAAGGCAATGCACTCAGCGCCCTTTCCCTCCAATTCTTCAACAAAGAATTTTACATGCTGAAAAGCAACGGAACGATTTCGAAATTCAAAAAGAAGAAAGAGCAAATCGCCTATGCGCCTGAAACGCCTTTGAATCGCGCAGGTGGATTCACCTTCTACAACAACGATCTTGTGATAAGCGAACCCTTCAACCAGAAACTTTCATGGTTAGGAAGTGTGAAGAATATGGCTGGAAGTGGTGTGGTCGGATTGAAAGACGGAGCTGCTGATACAGCGCAGTTCACGCGCCCCATGGCGTTGAATAAAATTGGAAGTGAAATTTTTGTGTGCGAAGGCGGATACGGCGTGTTGCGCAAATGGCGCATGGTGTCGAATGAAGTGAAGAGTTTTTATCCGGTCGTAAGTCAAGAGGCTTTGTACTCGGGCGAATCTCCAAATGCAGGAGAGGCAGTTGCGTTAGAGCCATTGATTGTTGAGCCGGGAAAGACAACTTTGAAATTGACAATCGATGCTCCCGGATATTTCTTGATGAATACCGAAGAGAACGGTGTGTTCACCGACGAGAATTCAGGAATAACGGCATCGGCAGAAGTTTTAACCGATGGAAAGGTTGATTTATTATTGGAAGTGCCAGCGGACAGAACCGAGATGGGATTCATTCAATTGGGATTGCAGTTGGTGCTGCATCCGAACGATGCACCCAAGATGACTTACATGAAAAGAATGTTCGTCGTATTTACCTATGAAATTCTTCCGGGAAGTGAACACAAGCAAGAGCTCATTATTCATCCGTTTGTAAAACCGAATTAATCGTCGCCGCGAAGTCTTCCTAATTCTACTGCTGCTTCCGTGTAGTCGGGTTTCAGTTTCAAGGCTAAATTCAAATCGGCTTCAGCATTGGTTTTATCTCCTTTGCCTTCGTAGCACAAGGCTCTGTTGTAGGCAGCTTGATAGTAATTCGGATTTTTCTCCAACGCTAAATTGAACGATTCAATTCCTTTCTGAAAGTCTTTCAAATAAACCAGGTAAACAAAACCTTTGTTGAAATAAGCTGCCGAGAAATTCGCGTCGATGCCAAGAATCTTGTCGTAGCAAACGAGCGCTTCTTGATAGTTGCTCGGATTTTTCACTCCAGTTTCCTGAAGGAAAATGGCTTTGTTGTAATAAGGTTCAATGAAGTTTGGATGAATTTCAATAGCCGAGTTGTAATACTCTTTTGCTAGCGGATTGCCGTAACTCGCACATACCAATCCCGCTTCCACGTATGCGTCGTAATAACTCGGGTCTACCTCAATGGCGGTTTGATAAGAGCTTAAAGCCAACGTGGTGTCTTTCACTTGACGGTACAATCTTCCTTTCAGGTAGTAGGCGTATGCCACACGCTCGTCTTGACGAAGCGCCGTGTTAATCTGCTGAAGTGCCAATTCGTAATTATTCAAAGCAATGTCCATGGCCGCCTTTTCAAGCAATCCTTCTTTGTGTTGCGGATCTTTTTCAAGGCATTTCTTATAATCTTCATAAGCCTCAACCACACGCTGCTGATCGAAATGAATCTTTCCTGCGGTGAAGTAGATATCTGCTTTTGTTGAATCAATCGCCTTTGCACGCACAATGTCTGCATTCGCTTCAGCATATTTTTTCAATCCGGAATAATATCGTGCACGCTCCAAGTAATGCGCAAAGTTGTTCGGCTCGGCTGTAATCTTAGCGTTAATGGCTCGAAGTGTCGTGTCCGACGTTTCTTCAATGCCCAAGTCTTTGCCTGAATTGCAGCTTTTGCATGATTCAAGGGTAGAGGCAAACGCACAAACGAGCACCAGTGCGGAAACAGAAATTAAGGTCTTGAGCTTTTTCAACATAACATTCAATTGAGCTATCAAAAGTAAGGTGTTCGTCTTTTCTTTCCTTGAAGAATTTATTTTACGGTCGATTTTCGACCTTTGTAGCACATTAATTTCAAACCATTGGCATCCGAAGGTAAACAGTTCGTTTCGAGTTTTTCATGGAATTCCGCTACGGTGGTTTTGCAAATTCTTATCCAGTTGGGCTACACCGCTTTGCTGGCAAGGCTTATAGCCCCAGAGAATTTTGCGGTTATGGGAATTGTGCTCAGCCTTATGGGTTTCGCCGAGATCTTTTCACAGATTGGTTTAGGCCCTGCTCTCATACAACGAAAGGACATTGAGCAATCACACATCAATTCGGCATTCACCACTTCGCTTGGGCTGGGCTTAATCTTCACCCTGTCGTTTGTCGCTGCTGCACCTGTTATTGCTAGAGCCTACGGCATTGATACGTTAAAGGAAATTATTCCTGTTGTGTGTTCAAGCTTCACCATTTCAGCATTGAGCGTGGTTCCGCGAAACCTCATGATGAAGGAAATGAAATTCAAATCTTTCTTCACGGCGAGCATGTTGAGTATAGTAGGTGGAAACCTAATTGTTGGTTTGTGGTTGGCATACGGTGGATACGAGATCTGGGCTTATGTATGGGCGTTATTCGCCCAGAATGCGCTGATGACTTTGGCCTGTTGGATTCTTCAGCCAACGCGTGTTCAGTTCAAATGGAATAAAAAAGCGACGCTGCAATTGTTGAATTATGGGGCAGGAAGTTCGCTCTTCAATGCCTTGAATTACGCCGCAACGAAAGTGGATGTCGCTGTGCTTCCGCTCTTTTCGAAAGGCACTGCGCTCTTTCCGAATACCGTTTCGTTGAATCAGGCGGGTATGTACGAAAGGGGCGCATACGTAGCGTCACTTCCAATTACAATCATGGCGAAACTGAGCGATAGCGTCCTCTTCAGCGGCATGTCGAAATTGCAAGAAGAGACTGAACGCTTGAAACGTGTGGTACTTGCCGCCACGAATGTGCTGAGCATTTTAATTTTTCCGATTTCATGTTTCGTTTTTATTTTTAGTGAAGACATTCTTCGCATTTACCTTGGTCATAGTTATTTAGGCGCATCCGATTTGCTTCGTTGGTTGTTTGTGGCTGTAATTTTTAGAACATTAACGCGCCCCATCGATTCGCTGCTTCGCGCGAAGGGAGCAGTTTACAAGGGCAGTTGGATCAAAGGCATTTATCTGATTTTAATGATCGTTGGTGTCATGGTTGCCGGACGTTATTCGATTGAAGCCGTGGCTATTTCAATTGCGGTAACAACAGGTATTCATTACCTCATGATGATTTCGTTTGCGCATCAGATTGCGAGTGTTCCGATAAAAGATCAGCTTGCGGCATTGGTTCCCGGATCGCGCATTGGAGCCATGACTTTGCTCGCAGCGTACCTGGCGAAATACATGGCGGTACGTTCGCACATCGATGGGATTTGGTTGTTGTTGTTTGCAATTTGTTGCGTGGTGGTTGGCGGTTGTATTTTGGTGTACATTCGTCCGCAATGGTTGGGTGAAAGAAGTGTGAATCCACTTTTTATTGTGCCAGAAAGATTTCGGAAATTTCCGTTTTTAAATAGAATTTACAAAGCCTTCGATGAAGAATAGAGGAGTAGTTGTTATCGTATTTTGTTTGTTGAATGTGTTCAGCTCTTTCGGGCAGAGTAAGTTGGTGTTGAATGCTCCCGATAGCCTGTCGTTCCTCTTGTTTGTAGATGAAGCACAGTTGAACACTGTTCCGGTTTCCTCTGTTTCAATTTCAAAATTGAATATTGGAAAGCACAACGTAAAAGTTGTGGTTCAAGCGCAAGAGGCCATGTTCTTGCTGAATGCCAAAAATCTTGTTTCGCACAGCTTCACGGTTTCTGTGTTGAACAACAAACTCGAGTTGGTTCCTTCCGGCGAATTAAAGCTTCAAGCCAAAGCTTTTCAGTTTTGGCAGAACAGTTCAATTCCTGTTGCAACAAATGATAATGTTTATGTTGGGAAGAAGGGATGTGAGAATCCGGCTTCAGAAACATCTGTAGATTCACTCGTTGCTGTCCTTCATTCAAAATCTTTCGACACCGAAAGGAAGATGATTGCGCGCATGCAGTTGCAGGAATCTTGTTTCCATGTAAAGGATATCGCAAAAATTATTTCAACCATTGAGTTGGAAGAAAATCGAATGGATTGCATTACGGCTTCATTAAGTCAGGTCTACGATGTAGAGCTAATCAATGAACTAGTTGACTTGGTTATTCTTGAACGAAACAAGGAAGCCATTCAACAGAAAATTTCACAATTACAAAATCAGTAAGAAACATTTAAAGACTACATTTGAATCATGAAAAAAGTACACAATTTTAGCGCGGGTCCTTGCATTTTACCCTCATCTGTTATCGAAGGTTCGGCAGATGCTATTCGTGAATTCGACGGCATGGGATTGTCGTTGATTGAAATTTCACACCGAAGTAAAAACTTCGAGCGTGTAATGGACGAAGCGCGTCAATTGGTGAAAGATATTTTGAATCTTGAAGATCGCTACGAAGTTCTTTTTCTTCAAGGCGGCGCAACTCTTGGGTTCTACATGGTTCCTTTGAATATTTTGAAGGAAGGTGGAAAGGCTGCTTACGCAAACACAGGTGTTTGGGCGAGCGGTGCAATTAAAGAAGCGAAGTTGGTTGGAAACATTGATGTGATTACCGACAGTTCGGCCTCGAACCACAATCACATTCCTGAGTTGCCTTCGGTAGACGGATACGATTATTTCCATTACACTTCCAACAACACCATTTACGGTACACAATATCAGAGCACACCGAAAGTGAATGTTCCGTTGGTGTGTGACATGAGTTCAGATATTTTCTCGAAGGAATTCAACGCGAATGATTTCTCGTTGATCTACGCAGGTGCGCAGAAGAACATGGGTCCTGCTGGAGCAACCTTGTACATCGTAGACAAAGAAATGTTAGGTAAGACAGGAAGAAAACTTCCTTCGTACTTAGACCTTGCTTCTCATATTTCGAAAGATAGCATGGCGAACACGCCTCCAGTGTTTTCAGTTTACGCAAGCATGCTAATGCTTCGTTGGATCAAAGAAAACGGTGGGTTGAAAGGAATGGAAATTCACAACCGTGCGAAGCAAGAATTATTTTATGCTGAATTAGATCGCAACAGTTTATTCCACGGACACAGTGTTCCGGAGAGTCGCTCTTGGATGAACCCAACTTTCCGTCTGAACAACGAAGAGCACTCGGCTACTTTCGATGCCATGTGGAAAGAAGCAGGAATTAGCGGAATCGCTGGACACCGCAGTGTTGGCGGATACCGCGCTTCCATGTACAACGCACTTCCTTTGGAAAGCGTTCAAGTGTTGGTAGATGTAATGAAAGAATTCGAACGTAAAAACGGATAAGATGAAGATTTTAGCAAACGACGGAATAGACGCAAAAGGTCAAGTTGCCTTGGAAGCCATGGGCTGCACAGTCCTTACTGAAAAAGTAAGTCAAGATGCATTGGCTGGTTTCATTCAAAATGAAAACGTAGACGGACTTTTGGTGCGCAGCGCAACTACTGCAAGAAAAGAATTGATAGACGCTTGTCCGAATTTGAAGTTCATCGGTCGTGGTGGAGTAGGTATCGATAACATTGACGCAGTTTATGCGCGTGAAAAAGGAGTTGACGTTTTCAATACCCCTGCGAGCAGCAGCGCTAGCGTTGCGGAATTGGTAATGGCCATGATGTTCGCTTCGAACAGATTTCTTTATCAAGCCGGTGGCGCAATGCCAGTAAACGGAGAAGAGACTTTCGAAGTGTTGAAGAAGAATTACGGGAAAGGAAAAGAGGTGAAGGGAAAGACATTGGGCATTGTTGGCTTCGGCCGCATTGGAATGTCATTGGCTGAATACGCCTTGGGATGCGGCATGCGCGTGATGTTCTTCGATCGTTCGAAGACGGAAGAGACGTTAACGCTTTCAATCAACGGTTCTCCGCTTGAAGTGAAATTGAATGTTTCTTCTTTTGAAGAAGTTCTTCGCGGAAGCGATTTCATTTCGTTACACGTTCCAAAACAACCGAATGGAAGTTCGGTTATTGGTTCATCAGAGTTCGCACTCATGAAGAAAAACGCGGTGGTGATCAACACCAGTCGCGGCGGAACAATTAACGAAACTGAACTTGTAGAAGCGCTAGACAAAAGCGTTATTGCTGGAGCTTGTTTAGATGTGTTCGAAAATGAGCCACGTCCGAATGCAGCGTTGTTGAAGCATTCAAAAATTATTACCACTCCACACATTGGTGCAGCCACAGCCGAAGCGCAAGAGCGCATTGGTTTAGAGATAGCAGACAATGTGAAACGAATTATGCAAGGCGCATAAGATGAAGTTTAAACCATTCAAAGCGGTATTGCCTGCAGCAGATAAGGTGCACTTGGTTGCTTCGCGCTCCTACGTGTCCTATTCAAAAGAAGATTTAATAGATAAGTTGAAGGGTAATCCCTATACTTTCCTGCACGTCATTCACCCCGATGTAGACGGCGATTACCGCGGAAGACGCATCGCGTATTTCGAAGAAGTAAGAAAGAACTACGTGAAGTTTTTGAATGAAGAAATATTCGCGCAAGAAGAAGCGCAATCTTTTTTTATCTACAGACAAGACACACCTGAATTTTCTTTTCAAGGAGTGCTAGGTGCTGTTGCTGTTGAAGATTACGAGCAGGGAAAAATAAAAATTCACGAGCACACCATTAGTCAGCGTGAAGGGAGGTTCACAGATTACTTGGATACAACAGGAATCAATGCAGAGCCTGTTTTGCTTATGTCGAAAGACGAGCCTTGTCAGCCGCTCATTGAACGCATTTGCAAGCAGCAACCGTTGTATTGTTTCTCTACCACCGACCGCGTAAAGCATACGGTTTGGAAGGTAAGTGCGCAAGAAGATATTCAGGAAATTGAAACAGCCATGGCTGAAGTGCCAGAGCTCTATATTGCAGACGGACATCACAGAAGCGCGAGTAGTGTTGCGTTGAAGCAACGCAAATCAGAAGAGGGAAACAAGGAAGAAGTCTATCAATATTTCATGGCGCTCGTGCTTTCGCAAGTTCAAATGAAAATTTTAGGTTTTCACCGTTTGGTGAAATGTGTGGTTGAATTCGATGTGAATGTGTTCCTTTCCGACTTGGATAAATTGGGTGCTCTTCACGAAGTGAAAGAAACCGAATTGAATTTGAGTGAAGGAAGAATAGGCGTGTACACCAGCGGAAAGTGGTATGCTTTTCAATTCGAAAAAGAAAAAAATGTCATCGATGCCGAATGGCTTTCGAAAAATATTCTTCATCCGATTTTTGGAATTGAAGATGAACGCACCGACAAGCGTATTGCGCATGCAGACGGATTGGTTCCAACAAGTGAGATTGCGAAAATGGTTGATGAAGGAAAAGCAGACTTCGCGTTTTTACTTCATCCGATTTCAACGGAAACACTCATGCGAATTTCAGATGAAGGATCTACCATGCCTCCGAAGAGTACCTACATCTTGCCGAAGCTAAGAAGCGGATTGGTTATTTATCCAATGCGATGAGCCACATTCAAGATCAAATAAAATTCTATACGAATCAGTTTCCTTCACACGTGAAGTTGGTGGCTGTTTCTAAAACAAAACCTGTTCAGGATTTGCAAGAAGCTTATGCTGCTGGACAGCGCATCTTCGGTGAGAATTATGTGCAGGAATTGGTAGATAAGCAGGCGCAACTTCCAGCCGATATTGAATGGCATTTCATTGGGAATTTGCAGTCGAATAAGGTGAAGTACATTGCTCCGTTTGTTGCGCTTATTCACGGAGTGAATTCAATTTCCACCTTAAAGGAAATAGATAAGCAAGCCAAGAAATTAAATAAGCAGATTGAAATTTTATTGCAACTTCATGTTGCAACAGAAGAAAGTAAATTCGGATTCTCAGAAGAAGAAGTGTTGGAAATTGCTTCGCAAAAAGAATCGTATTCAAACGTAAACTTTCGCGGTGTCATGGGCATGGCTTCATTCACAGAAGACCAGTCGCTCATTCGAAAAGAATTTCAAGAAGTGAATCGCATTTTTTCTTTGTTGAAACCGTTCTTCGGTGAAGCCTTCAATGAAATAAGTATGGGCATGAGCGGCGATTGGGAAATTGCCGTTGAGGAAGGAAGCACGCTTGTTCGAATTGGCAGTGCAATTTTCGGAAGTCGTTAGTTCAATGTTTCAGCCACGCTGTAGTCGTTGCGTGTAGCGCTGTTTCGCGAAATAAGTTCGCCCAAGAATCCGGCTAAAAACAAAAGCGTTCCAATGATCATACAGGTGAGTGCAATGAAGAACGGACTTTGTTCAGCAATGTTCTTTGCAGTTTCGCCTAGGTAAAGCGCATACAATTTCGAACCGCCGATGTAGGCGAATGAAAGGAATCCGATCATGAACACCAATGTTCCCAATGTTCCGAAGAAATGCATGGGGCGCTTGCCGAATTTCGACATGAATGAAATAGTCAATAGATCTAAGAATCCATTCATGAAACGCTCCATTCCGAATTTCGTTGAACCGAATTTACGGGCTTGATGCTTCACCACTTTTTCACCAATTTTCTTGAACCCTTGTTGCTTCGCTAACACCGGAATGTAGCGGTGCATTTCACCATACACTTCCACACACTTCACCACGTCTTTGCGATAGCCCTTCAAACCACAATTGAAATCGTTCAAGTGAATGCCCGTCATTCTGCGCGTAGCCCAATTGAACAATTTCGTTGGAATGGTTTTCGAAAGCGGATCGAAGCGTTCTTTCTTCCAACCGCTAACAACGTCATATCCTTCATCTAAGATCATTCGAGTCATGGCAGGAATTTCTTCCGGAGAATCTTGAAGGTCCGCATCTAAAGTGAAAACCACATTTCCTTGCGCCGCTTGAAATCCCATGTGTAACGCCGCCGATTTTCCGTAGTTGCGCGAAAAACGAATCCCGCGAACGGCAGAGTAGGTCTGCTTCAATTCTTGAATGACGTTCCAGGAGTTGTCGGTTGAACCATCGTCTACAAAGATGACTTCGTAAGACATTTGCTCGCGTTGCATAACCTCGTTAATCCAACGTTGCAATTCAGGAAGCGACTCGGCTTCGTTAAGAAGAGGAATGACCAGAGAGCAATTCATGGGTTAAGCTTGTTGGAATGGATTATTGCTTTTTCTGTGAAAGATGGAAATGAACAAACCGATAAATAAGTATTGAAAAAAAGTGCTTATCCAAACGAGGGTGGCTATGAAAGCAGGCGAAACCATTGTTTCGATAAGTCCACTGTTTAAAATTTCATTGACCTGATCTCGACTAATGCCCTCTGTATTTGCAAGTGATTTTTTTATTTCCTCTTTCAAGAAGGCAATCATAGAGTTGTCTATATAACTCAGTTGTATGAAAGTGAAAAACATTTTTACGACACCTACGACTATGCCCATGCGCAAGCAAAACCACAATGCTTTTCCGTAATTGATCCCGTTGAAATAATTTTTATACTTGTTAATAGCAAGTGTAAGACCAAAGACAATGATGACGACTGCAATTAATTCAAATGCTCCAGCGAAAGAAGGAAACCAAACTATAAGTTGCTCGCAGAGCAAATCGCCAAGTGCAATACCAATTCCGTATTTGAACAGAATTTGAATGACTTCCTTTCGGGACGGCGGATTTATTGATACTTCTTCTGACATAGATTTGTTTTCTATTGCAAAAGTAACGAATGATTTTGCAAAGAAGCGATTCACGCCTTACATTTGCACAAAGGCAAGTCTTATACGACCAGCTCCTTTCAAATCCTCCAGGGCCGGAAGGCAGCAAAGGTAGAAAGTTGTAGCGGTGCGATATAAGGGGCTTGCCTTCTTTTTTTTGTCT
>JBILOU010000111.1:0-4203 GCA_044374295.1 Flavobacteriales bacterium
AAAAAACACCTCCGAAGAGGTGTTTTGTTTTTGAGGTCCCGAGCGGATTCGAACCGCTGTACGAGCTTTTGCAGAGCTCTGCCTAGCCGCTCGGCCACAGGACCCTTGCGGATGGCAAATATACATTCTTTATTCAATAATCCGAATCTTTTCAATACTCTTCGTTGCAAATAATTGTATTTTCGCTGAAAACCTGTTTTATGAATAAAAAAGTTGCCATCATTGTTATAAGCGTTTTAGGCGCTCTATGTCTAGGCCTTGCCTTCTGGGTTAAAGTAAGCCGTGACCGCATTGTTACTTTGGAAAATAGCATGGGTGCTTTAAACGTACTTGCTATGGACGCGGCCAACGCTACGCCTGAGCAAATCATTGAGCTATACAAATTAGCGGAAGACTCATTGACTAACATGAAAATGATGTACGATACGCTAACAACAGACAACACAGAAATGATGGCGCAAATTGAAGCGCAACGCACGCAAATCGAAGGGTTGTTGAAGCGCGCGAAAAACAAAGACTATGACATCAAAAAACTTCTCGCCGAAACGCAAACCTTACGCAACATCATGAAGGGATATTTGCATGAAATTGATTCGCTTCAACGCGACAATGACCGTCTGTTTGCTGAAGGACAACAAGCTAAACAACAGGCTGCCGCTGCAGAAAATAGAAGCAAAACCTTAGAGACTGATTTGAATTCAACGAAAGAAATTGTGAAAGCGGGTTCTATATTGTCAACCGGCGGATTCTACTCAACGGGGGTTTTTGCAAGAAACAGCGGCGCTGAAGCAGTGACCGAACAAGCAAGAAAATCTTCAATGATCAAAACTTCTTTCACCTTGCGTGAAAACAGAATTGTAAAACCTGGAAGAAAAACACTTTACCTTAAAGTCATTGGACCAAACGGAAATACCTTAACCGGCAAGGGCGGCGGAAGCTTTACAGCAACCGGTCAGGCCGACACGTTCGGAGCTTCACGTGAAATCGATTACCAAGGTCAAGATACCGACGTAAGTATTTACTTCACTCCAACTTCAACACTCGAAAAGGGTTCTTACCGTTTAGAGATTTACGAAAGTGGAAATCTAATTGGAAAATCAGAAGTCGTTCTTAAATAAGCACCATGAAAAAAGCCCTAAAAATTGTTCTCATTGTTTTCGGTTCAATTGGGTTTCTTATTGGAATACTTTACCTCACGGGTAATGGCTATTTGGCTCGTGGTATTTATTGCAACTATTTGCACGGGAAGATCAAACCCGACATTGACGACCAATCTTTCTTCGACACAAGAAAAATAAACCGCGGTGAGGCTATTAATCTTCCTGCCAAATTAAAAGTCTTATCGAATGAAAACGTTGCGTTTCTAAACTCAACAGAGTCTGAAGCGTTTTTAGTTTTTAAAAACGATACCCTTGTTTCAGAATGGTACGGCAACTACGGTGCAGATTCAACGCATTGGAATTCTTTCTCCATGGCGAAAAGCGCAATTTCTCTGCTCATTGGTTGCGCCATTGAAGATGAAAAAATTTCATCGCTCCAAGATCCTATTTCAAAGTACATTCCTTGGAGCGGTAACAATGTCACCTTGGAACAACTGCTTCACATGAGCAGTGGTATTCCTTTCGGAGAGAGCTATAGCAGCCCTTTCGGATATATGGCGAAGGCCTATTACCATTCTGATTTAAAAGCCATCACAACACCTTTCAAAGTGGAGCAAACACCTGGCACGTATTGGTCATACGAAGGTGGAAATACCGTTTTGCTTGGAATGGCACTTGAAGTAGCAACTCAGAAGAAAATATCAAACTACTTCGAAGAGAAAATTTGGACGAAAATTGGTGCGGCGTCTCCTGCCTATTGGAACCTCGACACCGAGAACGGTTTCGAAAAGCCATTCACTGGCATTTACGCAACAGCCAAAGATTTTGGAATGCTCGGTCAATGCATTCTTCATCATGGAAAAGTAAACGGAGAAGAAATCATCGACTCTGCCTACTTAGCACAATCGTTTGAACCGTGGACCATTCAAGACGGGAAAAATTCTGTCTGTGATTGGTACGGTTTGCACTGGTGGATGGGCGAAGTAGATGGCGTGAAGTTCAAATCTGCGCGCGGAATGCGCGGGCAATACATTGTGATTATTCCCGAAAAAAATATGGTTATTGTGCGCATTGGTCACCAACAATCGAAAGAGCGAATAAACCAAATGCCCGTAGATATGCTCTCGTATATCAGAATGGGCTTAGCTTTCTAGTAAGCTCGCTCCGTAAGGCCTTCCATGTAATTGATGAAGGCTTTGTTCACCACTTTATTTCCGCCTGGTGTTGGATAGTTTCCAGAGAAATACCAATCGCCTTGGTTATTCGGACAAGCATTGTGAAGCCCTTCAATGGTTTGGAAAAGTACGCTCACCTTGGCTTTCGTTCCTTCAGGAGTAACCAGCTTCGCTATCATTTCAGAAATTTCTTCTTGCGTATAAGCTTCGTAAACTTCCTTCACATAGTTTCTTACTTGTTCTTTAGGAACGCTTTCTTGCTCCTTACATTTCATGTAAACAACATCAAGAATTCCCTCCTTACCGTCACGCTTCAACAAAGCAACTATTGCCTGAAAAGCAATGAAATCGCCCATTTTCGCCATATCAATTCCGTAACAATCGGGGTAACGAATTTGTGGTGCGGAAGAAACAATAATGATTCTTTTGGGCTCTAGGCGGTCTAACATTTTAATGATAGACTTCTTCAACGTTGTTCCGCGAACAATTGAATCGTCTATAACCACAAGGGTGTCAATGCCAGGTTTTACAGTGCCGTGCGTTACATCATACACATGCGAAACCATTTCATCGCGCGCAGAATCTTGTGTAATGAAGGTGCGCATTTTCACATCTTTGATCGCAATTTTTTCAATGCGAGCACGCTTGCGAACAATGGCTTCTATCTCTTCACTCGACCACGAACCCGATGTTAGTTTTTCAATCTTAACATCGTTCAAATGATCTTCTAATGCTTTAATCATTCCGTAAAACGCCGTTTCCGCTGTGTTAGGAATGAAAGAAAAGACCGTGTTTTCCAAGTCGTAATTCACTTCTTGCAAAACGCGCGGAACGATATTCTTTCCAAGATCTTGACGCTCTTGATAAATAGACGCATCGTTTCCTCTTGAAAAATAAATACGCTCAAACGAGCAGGGTGTTAAGATTCCTGCCGGCTTAATTTCCTTCAATGTTGAAGTTCCATCTTTCTTCACCACATATGCGTTTCCTGCTGGAATTTCTTTAATCTGATCCAATGGAACATTGAACGCGCTTTGAATCGGCGGTCGCTCGCTTGCAACTACACAAACTTCGTCGTCTTCGTAATAAAACGCAGGACGAATTCCATTCGGATCGCGGTATACAAATGCGTCGCCGTGACCCAACATTCCGACCATCGCAAATCCTCCGTCCCAGTCCTTGCTTGCACGTTGCAACACGCGCTGAATGTCTATATTCTTCGCTATTAACTCAGAAATCTGTTGGTTTGAATAGCCTTGTTGGTGATACTGATTGAAAAGAACTTGGTTTTCTTCATCGAGGAAGTGACCAATTTTTTCCATCACCGTTACCGTGTCGGTGCGTTCTTTCGGATGTTGTCCTAATTCAACAAGCAGTCCGAATAATTCATCTACATTGGTTAAGTTGAAATTCCCTGCAAGCACGAGGTTGCGGGTCATCCAGTTGTTTTGACGTAAGAAGGGATGACAGTTTTCAATGCTGTTTCCGCCGTATGTTCCGTATCTCAAGTGACCTAAAAATACCTCGCCTGTAAAAGCAAAATTGTTTTTTAGATGTTGAGCATTTTTCAATTTATCTGGATTCTTCTTTGCCATTTCAGCAAAGCGACTCATCACCTTCGCAAACACTTCACGAACGGGCTGAGCATCGTTACTGCGAATTCTAGAAATGTATTTTTTTCCAGGCTCTGGGTCTAACTTAATGTTCGCTAAACCAGCGCCATCTTGGCCTCGGTTGTGCTCCTTCTCCATGAGGAGATACATTTTATTCAGTCCGTAAAAAGCAGTTCCGTATTTATCGGTATAATGCTGAAGAGGTTTCTTCAGTCTTAAAAATGCGATCCCGCATTCGTGTTTGATAGCGTCACTCATGGAGTGAAAAATAATTTGCGGCGAAGATAGTCTATGCTTCGCGAATGTTGGAAAGAA
>JBILOU010000112.1:0-4185 GCA_044374295.1 Flavobacteriales bacterium
TGAAACCGCTGGAGTTGAGTAAGTCGTTGTACCTTCTGTTAAGAAAGCGCAAGCGTATACTTCTCCGGTTACAATTGCTGGGGTTGAAGGAGCCCCTGTTTGGATGGTGAGCACTAAAGTTTCAGTATATGGACATCCGTCAGCTGACACAGCATTGTGGGTGTATACTCCAGATTCTGAATAGATTTCATCGTTCCATGTGTAGTTCTGACAAGCAAATACAGAATCGGTTGTGTTCAATTCACCGCAATTAGCAAGTACTAAATCTTGGCGAATATTAACATCTTGGATTCTAAAATCTAATTGAGCTGAAGTTTCTTCAATAGAGTACGGACTTACACTGAAGAAAGTTGACATAAACTCAGCGAAAGCATCTTGCTCGCTACCAGGCAATGCGAATGTAGCAGAACCAGGAGTGCTTAATACGTTTACTAAGTCAACACGATTAGATCCGAGAGCAACAAATGGGTAACTATCTCCGCCAGAAGCTAGATAGTTTAAAGTAACCATTTTGATTACACGATTTGGATTTCCATATACACTTCCGTTATAAACAATAGTGTCAGAAACGTTTCCATTATCATCTAAAATTGCAGCATTGATAATACGGCTTTGCGCTGCATTATTCAAGTTGAAGCTGAATTGCATTCCACTGATTTGTGGGAATCTTCCTTGTGTTTGACCAGGTCCTGAAGCTGCAACAGAGTGCTCTAAAATAGCCTTCATTCCAGTTGCTGTTACATCAAGAACAGATAATTGGTTGTTAAATCGCAACGAGTTTTCGATATCTAATTGTGATATTTCTCCTTCTTCTTTCCCCACTGAAGGGTTTGCAGCTGTTGGAGAATAGGTAACCTCATCACCTACCGCATAAACAACACCCATTGAAGAACGAATACCACCTCCATTTTTCAAAGAAACCTTTACCTCTGAATTGTATTGCTTTGCCTGCCATAGGTTGGCATCAGCAGTTATGTTACCTAAATTGGTTTCTTCTGTTCTAACCGCATTGCGCAGTCCTTGAAGATAAACGTTTGCTTTACCAAAAGTATTTCCATCTTTCAATGCAATTACATTGGCAATAGCATCTGTTAAGCCTTTGACTAAACCACCTTTTGTTCCTGCAGCAAATGCGTCACTTAAAGTTGGATAGTAATCCAAAACACCCTCTTCGTCTGCTGCATAAGCTCCAGAGATAAGCGGATTTACAGAGGCCGGAATAATGTTCCCAAGGCTATCGAATTCAATAACCAAACGACCAACATATTTATATTCAGCAGCGGTATTAATAATTACGGTATTGTTTCCGTCTGCTCCTACTGTGAAGAATGGGTATGTTTCAACAGCAGTGTCTCCAGCACGCAAACGGTCCTGACTGTCTGCCATTAAGGTGTGTGAACCACCGGCAATGATAATGTCAACACCATTTAAGTATGTTGCTAATTGCTTTTCTAAAGTAAGTTGTTGCAAGTGCGCCAAAAGAATAATCTTGTCGCAGTTGTGGTTATTGATAAGTTCATCAATGGAAGGTTGAACTATAGAGGCTAATAGCTCCATGTTATCTGTTCCTGCTCCGGGACCGTTAACCGTAGTAAATCCAGGTGAAGAGATTGCAGCAAGAATTGGAGTCGTTACTCCAACAATTCCATAACGAATTCCGTTTTTCTCGATAATTGTTGAAGAAGCTAATTTTTTCTTCCCGGCTATTGTTGCAGCTGTTTCAGTTGGATTCGACATGAACGTTGTGTTCAAAGATGGAGTAGACTGAAAGTAAGGTGAAAGATTTGCATCGTTTGCGAAGTTTAAGTTTGAACTTAAATAAGGGAAGTTCGCTCCGAACCAACGAATCGAGCTTCCAGAGTTAGCGCCGGCGATGACGTTTTTCAATTCTGATGTTCCTAAGTCAAATTCGTGGTTTCCCAATACCGATGCTTCAACGCCAATAAAATTCAATAATGAAATGTCAGGACGAGCAATACCAGCTCTCAAATCGTTGTTAGCGAAACTTGATCCGTAGTATGCGATGTATGCATTTTTCAGAGGAGTTACCATTGACGCGTCTTCTCCTGAAAAGGAGAAGGGACTCGGAATGAAATTGTCTCCCGAAGAAAGAATAAGCGTATTCGCGTAAGTGTCTTCTAATGCATCTACTAGAGCAGCAAATCGCGGTGCGTCCGAAGATGCGGTAAGACCAGCTTCGAAGTCCGAAGCATGCAGGATTTGTAGCGTAACGTTCTGCGCATGACTTAACGTCAGCGAGCCCATTAAAACGGCAGTCAATGCCAATGCATTAACCAACAGTTTTGGTTGAAAAATTAGTTTGTTCATAATAGGTTTTATTTTACTAGCAAAACTATTTTCAACAGAAGTACTCATGTCGGCGGCGAGTTTATAAGTATGTTATTTCGGGTATTCTGTATGTTAATCGATTGGAAATTATTCTTCATAGAAGTGTGTGTTATGTTATGTCAACCTTGTTTGGACTTCAAAACATTAAGGTTGAATTATGAACTTTTCACAATATGTATTTCCAAATTGTGAAATAATTTTAAAGAAATAAATACCGCTACTCAGATTCAAATCGAAGAATTCCGACTTATTAATTCTTCCCCCAGCGTGCACAATTTTTCCATTCTCATTCAGAATGAAGAATGCGGTAACGATTTCATTTGACTTCACCTGGAAACGGCCGGTGTTAAGCACAGGTAAAATATTGAGCTCATTTGTTTCTTCAATCTTTTTTACTGTTCCGTAACATTGAAAAAATTGAACTTCTTGCGGACCGAGAATTTCAATTCCGAATGGAAAATTTGAATTGCTTAAATTCATGAAGATTGAATCGTTCACGGTCGAAGTTAACGCTGTTGTGTTATTCAACTCATGCGCTGTGAGGGCTTTCCAATAGTGCAGTTCCTCCAATTCCTCACCTTCGATGTTGCATGTGTTCAATTGGTCTAGAATGGCGTGACACAAACTTGAATTTCCCAACGAACGGAAGAGTTGTGCTTTAGAAAGTTCAATCCAGAATTGTGAATGGAAGGAAGAATCACTCACGACGCTGTCGGTGCAGGCGTTCAAGGCATTCACATAGCGTTGTACTGCAATCTCAAACGACTCTGAATTGTTTTCCGGAATAATTTCTCCGCGAAGAACAAGTTCTTCAATCATCTTTTTCATCATGCCTATTCCCCAGTTCGACAATGAACGAACCTCGCTGTTGCCTCGATCCAAAGGCGTTGTTAGAATTTCATGAAAGAGTTTGATCGAGCGTTTTCCTTCGAACAAACTGTCTGTTGCGTAAGCCAATGTTGCTGCCAACGAGAGCGCAGAATCTAACGGCAATTGTCCGTATTCTGTGGTTGAAATCAAAGGCAAATCGGAAAGTGTTTTTTGCTGATTTACCGCTTGTGCAAGTGATTTGGTTGGACTGAATGTTCCGATAACTTGCGGACATGTTGTTGAAACAGAAACAGAAGGACTTAGTGCAATGATACTTTGCGTTCCGTTTGAACAGGTGCTCGAAGAATAAATCGCAATGCCCGAACTTCCAGATGCAATGGGAAGCCATTCGTTTTGTGCGCTGGCTAATGCTATAGGCGTGCATCCGATAGAGGACATGGTTGCAATGTTCCCGCAAAGATTGCAATCGGTGGCACCACTGAAAGCGTTGAATCCTTTGTTCAACAAGGGTGTTGAGCTGTGATAGAAATGAATGTGCTCGTCGTTCAATTCGAAAACATTGTATCCGCCAGCGCTGCTCGAAGACATGTTTAACACACATCCTTTTCCAATTTCCAAAGCCGTTCCGTTCTGTGAAAATTCAGAACAGCGAATGGTGAATACGCCCCCTTTCTTTTGTGCCGCGATTGCGTTGTTGTTGAAGGTGCAAGAAGTCAATCCGATTTCAATTAAACTGTAATCTGAAAGTGCAACAGCGTTGTTTTCGAAAACTGAATTTTTGATTTTACTCAACGATTTCAAATGTTCAGAGAACAGATTAGAAGCATTGAATAGACACTCTTCGAAATTGTAGTTTCCATAACGAACGCTGGTAGCGCTGTTGTTAGTGAAATCTGAATTCACCGCCGATAATTTTCCATAGTTGCTTTTTATTTTGCAATTGTTGGAAGATGAGTTTAAGAAGGAAAGGCTGTTGTAGTCGACTTGACACAATGCATTTTCAGC
>JBILOU010000054.1:0-14155 GCA_044374295.1 Flavobacteriales bacterium
CCTGCCCCACTTAAAGTGCGCTGAACGATGTAATTACCGTTGTTCGTGTTGCCGTCGGTGCCTGCTGCTTCTTGAACCAAACTACCGCCGTCGGCGATGCTGATCGTGCCAGCGTTAGTGATCGTGCCGGTGACGGTTAAATCCGCGGTAGAGGAAAGCGTCAATGTTCCAGCTGGGGTATCACCAGCTGCTTGTGAAACAGATAAGTCATTCACAGCAATGGCAGAAGAAAGGGTTACGGTGTGATCTGGAATAATGGTGACATCGTAATTTGCATTATTAGGATAACTCAACGCAGCATAGTAATCGCCACCACAACCCTGCTCCCATGTCGAAGCTGAACTCCAGTCGCCGGAGTCAACTGAGCGATAGGTCGAGACAGGGTTAATTGTTACAGCAGTCTCCGCGCGCTCCAAACTCTCACAACCAGAAACTGTTTGTGAAGCATAATAATTTCCGGAAGTCAGCGCTGTACTTGTCGCTAAAGCTGATCCTCCTGCACTTGCAGCGTACCACAAAATATTTGAACCTGTTGCCGATAGTCCCTCAACTGTTGGTGAAGAAGCTGCACAGAAAGTTTGAGCTGATGTTGTTGGGACTGAAGGAGTAGGAGCATTCTCAACTAAAACTATGTCATCGAAATTTATTCGTTGTGTTCCTCCTGATCTTTTAACAATTCTGAATCTCAATGTACCACATAAATCAATTGTAAAAGATTGGGATGTTAAAGTTGTTGAAGAGGTTGTTACATCGGCACTCACATAAGCATCCCAAGAACTTCCTGCGTTGTTAGACACTTCTAATCGCCAAGTTGAACTTGCATCAGTACCGTAAAGAGCATGATATACTGTTAATGATGAAATACCGTTTGTTACGTCAAAATTCATTGTTGCGTTTCCTGTATTTCTGATTCGAATCGATTGTAATCCATATTTTCTATCAGATACAGAAGTTGCGGTAATTGCATCATCCAAATTCCAACTTCCAGCTGAACTCGTAAAATTGGCAGCTGCGTAACTTGCCTTTGAACCTGTTTCAAAATTTTCAAAAACTGTCTGAGTTGAAATTGATGAACTAATCGCAGACCAATCTGAAGATCCACCAGCATTATTTGCGCGTACTCTAAAATAATAAGTCGTTCCATTGCTCAACCCTGTTAATTGATAAGATGTTGAGGCCGATGAAATGCCTGATTGAGTTGATAAGGTAGAGGCAAACGTCGGAGAAGTAGAAATGGCTAACTCATATGTGAATATTGCTGAACCACCACTAGTTGGGGCTGTCCAATTGGCTGTAAAACCGGTTGTGGTAGCTAATGTACCTATCCCAACAGTCGGAGCATTGTGTAAAGTTGTAAAAGTCAAATTTGAACCGTAACTCGTCACCCCATTGCTATTGGTAGCATAGGCGCGATAATTATACTCGGTGTTTGGAATTAATCCGGTAAGTGTTGATTAATAATCTGCTGATCCGCTTCCGTCAGAGGTAACTGGAGTTGTTGGATTCGCTGTTGTACCATATGCGACGCCTTTTGATGTTATAGTTCCACAAGACGTTGAAACAGATGACCCACCGGTAGAAGCTCCAGTTGTTGAAATCGCTGAAGCCGCTGTAGTTGTAACATTCACCGTTCCGGAGATACCACTTCCCGATGCTGCAACATTTTCGCTTGTTGATGCTCCACCACCTGAAACAACAATATTTCCATCATATGATTGAACTGCTGTTGGTGTAAATTTCACATAAACAGCTTGAGCAAAAGTTCCTCCTGCTTGAGGTAATGTCAACGAACTCGTGTACGTACCTCCAACCGTTGTAGAAAAAGTAAATCCAGACAATGAAGAAACTGAAACATCAGCTGAAGTTAAAGCAGATCCGTTAATGGTAAAGGAGTTAGCTGCACTCGTTACATTCAAACAAATATTACCGAATGCCTCGAGGGCGGTTGTTGACAAGGTTGGATTCACAGCCTCCAAGGTCGCATAACCAGGTGAGGAAGAAGACCATGCTGAATTACCCCCTGCATTGTTTGCTCGAACTCTAAAGTAATATGTCGTGTTTGAAGTTAAACCTGTTGCCGTTATTGTTGTTGTCGCTGACGAAATACTACTTTGTGTAAATGTTGGAGACGAAAAATCATTGTTATCATCAACCTCTATTTCATACGTAAATGTTGCACTTCCTCCAGTAGCCGCTGTCCATGAGGCATCAATCGTCGTTGTGGTAGCATTGCTTCCAGAACCTACTGTTGGCGCTAAAGGTAAAGTGGTAAATGTACCATCAGCTGAATAGCCCGTACCTATGGAGTTGGTTGCATACCCTCTGTAATAATAAAAAGTATTCGCTGTCAAACTTGTTCTTGAATGAGTAAATGTGGCTACAGAGGTTCCTCCTTCAGCTTCTGAATTTACTGTTGGTGAAGCAGAGGTGCCATAAACCGTTCCTCTTGATGTAATAGTTACTCCACCATCACTTGTAATGGTGGCTCCCAGTGTAGCTGAGTTGGTTGTAATGGATGTTGCTGTTGGGGTCGTGAGGATTGGTGCTGTTGGAATTGGTACACCAGTTACTTTGACATCATCAATCCAATAGTATTCGCTTGCTTCCAATCCTACAACTCTAAAACGAACGCGTATTTGTGTTTCAGATCCTGCTATTGATGTTGACCAAGGATTGCTTCCAACTGTTGTAGGGTCTAAGGCATTTGTTGTATTAATATTTAAAGGGGTGTTGGAAAAGCCATCGACTAATTTTATGGACCCTGTACCAATCCACGATGAACCATTATCGTAGGAAATATCCATAAATAAATCCTCCCCTGAATCGGGTCCTTCAGCAGCAAAGGCGACACTTAATACTACATCTGAATAACCAGCTACGGTGATGTTGTCCATAGTCAATATTTCCGAATTTATTAATCTAAAGGAGATCGCACCATTAAATTTATTCGTGGTACTGTTTATTGCTCCACCCGTTGCAGAATATGTCCAAATTGGAGTTTCAGGTGATGTCTCAAAGTCTTGAATTGCTATTACCACAGGAGACGCTGTTACCGTTATACTCCCCGCCACATAACTTATCGAATAATTACTTGCAGTAAAAGTACCACCAGTAGCAGCCGATGGCGTAACCTGAGATGCATACACGCCAACTGTATTTCCATCACCTGTTGTTGCCCCTGCTGATCCGTAAGCGATGGTAACTGAACCAATGGTTTCGCTGTTTTGTAAACCTGATGATGTAAATGCTGTTGAACCGGCACCACCTGACAATAATACTCCTTGCATTTTGGTGACGTTATTGGCTGTGATTGTCAAAGGACGAGGGGTGATATTTGCCGATAAAGTAGGTTGAGTAAGGGAATAGTTGCCTGCTTGAGCGCCAGTTAAAGAGTAATTAGAAGTGTTCACCGTTATGCCATTTCCGACTGAGGCGTTTATAAAAGTATAAATTGGCATGTCTGTTAATGCAACTACATCTGGACTAACAACCCCGGATAATGTCGGCGTACCAGAGGCCGTTGCAGCGGTTAAACCATCATATACTTTATTTTGAGCAGTTAGGCCAGAAATTGTTAAATTCTTTTGGGCAACCGTATTTCCCGACGATGAGGTGGTAACATTGGCGTCACTTGAAGCACCACCTCCAGAGAGAACCACTGCCGTTATTCCATTGTATGAACCGGCAGAACGAGTGGATGCAAACCGCACCCAAACAGTTGTACCGGATACAACAGAAACTGAAGATTCAAAACTGATATTGTCTGTTGAAACTTGAAAGTCTGATTGTGCTGTAGCAGTGATATTACCTGTAAGATTTGAGCCGCTAGCAGTAAAACTACCTCCTATAGATGCTGTGCCGTAGATAGAAGATAAAGCAGAAGAAAGGGTTACTGAATTGAGTGTTGGAGTTGAAGCAGCATTAATAGTTAAGGTTCCTGTATTATAGGAAATTGAATAATTGGAAGTACTTCCAGAAGATAAAGTTAAAGCTGATGGAGTAATGGTATAAGATCCTGGTGTTGCGGTTGTAAGATTTCCGGCAGGCGAACCTGAATAAGCTAAGGTTACTTGATTAGCTGTATTTCCGTTTTCTAAACCAGATACAGTAAAATGAGTATTGAGTGTACCTGTTGTTGGTGATGTTGAACCTTCTGTTTTTGTTTGAGCCGAAGCAGAAACGGTTAATGCTTTTGCACCAACAGTACTTGAAACAGTTGCAACGTTTACAGGGGTAGCTCCCGAACTAGTTAAAGCTATATTACCTGAATAAGGAGACCCTGCTACAGTAGCATCTGATTTTAATCGCACATAAACCGGTGTAGAGGCAATGGTTCCTGCAGCACCGACCGTAACTGTTGAGGCGTATCCAGATCCAGACGCTAATGAAACTTCATATCCAGCAGGCGGAGTAACCAAAATTCCTGCAGACATATTTGCTCCTGAAACGTTGAACGAAGTTGGTGATGCCGATGCTGTTCCGTAGGTTGTGTTAGTGGCTGATAAGGTTCCGGAAGAGGTGATTGTTGGGGTGGCTGCAGCAAAAGCAGCTGTTACACTAATATTGTCAATGGCAATACCTTGAGAACTTGATCCAGTAGTATTGATGTTCCATCTTAAATAAAAACTACCGTTTGTGGCAATGTTCAAACCTGTAATTGAAATTCCAGTTTTATTTATTATTGTCCCAGTTGCAAAGTTATAAGTGCTACTTCCAGTTGGAAAAGAAGAAGTTGCAATATCACCAGCTGTAACAGCAGTCCAAGCTGTACCATTCAATGAATAAAAAAACTGAACGGATGCAGCTGCAGTATTAATTCTATATCGTTCAGCGTCATAGGCAATTGTTAATGATGTTAAACTAGACGCGTTTGTATTTTGGAAGAAACCAATTAAGTTGTTTGGACTTGCAAAACTTCCAGACGTCATTGCGCCTACTGCTCTTTCAGATGCAGATGAACCAAAATTATATGTGCCACCATTAGTAGGAGAACCAGATGATGCTTGCTGAGTAACCGTAGCCGATGCTGCGGCCCAAGTCGGGCTAATGGTACTTGCATGCATTCTCCAATTTGTTGGTAAAGTTGTTGTTGCCGCCATTCCGTCAAAATTTTGGATAACTGGCGTTGTATTTGGAATCAAAACCTGCCCCCACCCCATCTCAGCGATCCCGCAAAAGGAGAGAACGATTAAAGCACGTTGGATAAAACGACGAAAGGAGGATGCGAAAGATTTCATTTCGAAGAGGGTTAATGATGTTAGTTAACGAGTGGGCAAAGTTGAAACAACACTTCCGCTCAAAAGAAATTCGAAGGTTAATTAATCACTATCTTCTATTCCTCAAATGTGAAATTATTATTACTTCAACACCGCCGAAATTATGAGGAATATCAGTATACGCAGCGATTTTGTTATGACACGCCTATGCGTTTTTCTAAAATAAAAAAAAGAAAGGCTTTCGTACATTTCAAATTACCCCCCCCCTTAGTTTTTGTTGACTTTCTCTCGTTTTTTTAATTCACATTCCCATAACACTCCAAGCCCCCTTTCCGACATAATTCTAGCATAATTCCGTGCAACTCTCTTCCACTCACTTAGATTTGCAAAAAACATTCCCGCACATGGACTTCGTACAACTCGCAGAGGCAAAGAAAAACTTCGTGGCGCGCGCCGTGAACAACGAACTCGTGCTCGTGCCACTGAAAAATCAAGTGGCCGACATGACCGCACTCTTCAACCTAAACGAAATAGGACAGTTCATCTGGAATGAAATTCAACCCGAGACAACTCTTGATTCTCTCCTGGAAAAAATAACGAATGAATACGAGGTGGAAAGCGACATTGCTCGCGCCGATCTTAATGCCTTCCTTACCGAACTTTCTTCTTTCCTACTTAACGACAACGCCTAATGCAAACCTTCGTCCTGACCGTTGCCGACTACTTCGTGAAAATCTCTTCCGAAGAAACACTTCCCGTTTTTTTTGAAGAGGGATATTCCAACTTCCTTCAACTGGAAGAGGTAGAAAAATACGATGCCACAATAACCTGTCACGCTGGACTTCCAGATAAAGAATCCTACACCGGAGAAATTCTCTTCGATGCCATACACGAGAAAAAACGCTTGTGGCAAGTGGTGCAAACAAAAACCGAACGAGCGTTCGTGGTCTTCCACCCTTCACGTCCAGAAGAAATTCAGCAAGTGGCTTTCCTTAACGAAGCTTCAACCGAATGGAAAATCTACTCTACCATTCTCACACAAAACAACGAGTCGTTCACCTGTCCGCTCGCCTACCCCATGGGCGCACTCATTCTCTACTACCTCACCCTCAACAGCAACGCATTCATGATACACGCGTCGGGTGTGTGGGACGGTGAGACGGGAAGAATATTCAGCGGATTCTCGGGCGTTGGAAAAAGCACCATGGCGAAAATCTGGGAAGAAGAAGGCGCGCACATTGTGAACGACGACCGCTTGATTGTACGCGAGGTAAACGGAGAGTACTTCATGTACAACACACCCATGCCATATGCCGATTTAAACAAGCAAGCGCAAGTTTCGAAATTCTATTTTCCCTTCCATTCGAAAAAAAATTCGGCAGAAAAACTTTCCGGTGCACAAGCACTTACGCAACTCATGGCGTTCTGCTTTCAACACAACTACGACCCGCGCTACACCGAGCATCTCATTGCGCAACTGGAGAAAGCAACGCAATACGCAAGCACCTACAAACTCGGTGTTGTGCCCACCCCTTCCATCATCGATTACATTCGAAGCCTCGAGTTTAAAGGATGAACACGCAAGAGGCTACTTCATTAAGAAAACAGCTGATTGAAAACAATCACGCAGTGAAGATTGTAGCTTCCGGATACAGCATGTTCCCGTTCATGCGAAACGGTGATATTCAGACGATAAGTCCCATTCCCATTGAAGAAATTCAAATCGGAGATGTGGCAGTGTTCGAACGCAACAACGACTGGATATCTCATCGCGTGATTGACATTCGAAAAACAAACAACGAAACCACCCTTATTCTTCGTGGAGATACGTGTATTCAAATTGATCCGCTTGTAACTAAGGAAAATTATGTGGGGAAAACGGTGGCGTTTGAGAGAGGCGGGAAGGTTTATGAGGTTGGTTCGAAAAAGAACAAGCGCATCGCTCGGATTATTCTTTCTCTTGGACTGGTTTACAACAGTACCTTCTACTATTGTGGAAGAATGCTTTCTCTATTACTGCGCATATTACGCAAGTGCTTTCCTAATTTGAAAAAACAAGTACCGCGGTAACAAGCGGAAACGACTCGATTTACTTCCAAAAAACTCTTGTAAATAAAGTTTCTCTGGAAAAGCATAATAATGGGCGAACTGCAGCTTTCCCCAAAAACCAAGTAAAGGACCAAACTGCATGAATCGATTCATCGTTGTGTGGTATTTTTCTTTTACTGCAGTTCTTTCGTTCCGTAAGAAAAGAAAAAACCGTTTAGTTAATTCCTCTTGACTTTGAAGATTCAAACTGCTGAATACATCTTCCGGAATTTCGATATCATAATATTTCCCTGTAAGGAAAAGCATGGCAGTAACTTCATGCGTGCAACCAAAGCCACTGCTTCTTTCAAGAAGTAAATCCCAACTTTTTAACGTTTCCAATTCAATTAATACATCAACTAAACCAGACAATTTGAAATCGTAAATCTGATAGTGCGTGTAGGCATGAATGCATAAATGAATTAATCTATCTATATCTGCTAAGTTTCTTTGTGAAGGAAAATCAGCTGATTCCGATCCAGACCAGACCATATCAAAGTCCATTGAAAAACGCTCCAATCTATTCAGTCTGTAATGCAAGTCCAATGTGATTCCGTTTCTGTCGTAATTGTATGGAGTCGGGTTAAGCGTTAATCGAGAAAGCTTTATTGGCAGAGTTAAACGTTCTGAATAATTCTCTTTCACCAATAATTCGCGAACTTTTAATTCGTCGGCTGGACTAACCAAAATATCGATATCGCTCGTTAATCGCGTATTGAAAAGCTCTTCATGTTGCTCCAATAAATAAACACCTTTCAGCGGAATGAATTCAATATTCGCATCGCATAAAATGGCTTTCAAATTTTCGTATTCAGTCATAATACGAACGTTGTTGGCTAGGACTCGAGAAGATAAAGCGGCACACAACGATTCAATCTCCGCAGGAAATTTCAAACTGTATTTCCGAATAAGCGTGCTGTATACAAACGGACCAAGAAGTGAGTTGGAACACAAATTTCCAAAAGACTTCCAATCGGAAATCACTTCAATTAATTCGCTTGCTCTACTTTTTTGTGTTTCAGACAAATTCAATCGAGAAGCCAACAACAACAACTCTTCTTCAAGAGTTAAGGACAGAGCTAAACTTCGATTCTCTTCCTTCATGATTGAATGAACACATTTCTATTCACGACTCTACTTCTACCCCAAACCCAAACACTCATCGCCAACCACAGACTCACCGCGGGGAAAAACCAACCGTTAACGAGGTACATGAAGAGCTTGCCGGCATAAGGGAAAATAGTGAGTCCGAGACTGAACGCGTTGAACGAAAGGTGCATCAGCACGGCTGTCCAAATGCTTCCGGAATACAAAACGAAATAACCCATTAATGCACCCAGTAACATGCGTGGTAAAAATCCTGCGACGTGAAAGTGAATGGCGGCAAACAAAATGGCAGAGATCCAAACGGCCCAATGCTTCGAGTTGGTCCAGCTCTTCATAACGCCCTGAATCAATCCGCGGAACATGAGCTCTTCGGTTAACGGAGCAATGATAACTGTAGATAGCAAAACCACAAACGGATGAACCCGTGACAACGCTCCCAACTGCTGGTAAAACGCATTGCTGTCGTCTTCCATGGCGTTCTCTAACATCCACGAAGGCAAGAGCGATTCAACCTTCGCAGAAAAATAATAAATGAACGGAATGCCTATGCCCATTACCACCAGTCCCAACAACGTTGCTCTTCCACCCTTCCAACGAAACGAAGTCCATTCCACTTTCGTCAACCACTTCCGTGCAATAAGCAACGGCCCAAACCCCACACCCAACTGAATGAGCGCGTTCAATGTCAAGACAAATAAAAAGACTTGTTGATCTATTTTCGAATTCGCCAACACCGCATCCACCGCCTCCTGACTTCCACAATAAACATACAATCCTCCAATGAAAAACAGCTGTCCAAGCATGTAGATAAAACCGAAGAAGGTTAGGGCGATGAGGGCTTGGTTTTTTGCTGAAAGAAAATTAAACATACGACAAAGATAGTGCGGTTTCGTAGGTAAGAGAAGGGACAAATCACTTCGTGATCAATCATCTTCGATGATCAATCGCGCTGCGATCAAACTTTCAGTGAATGTCTTTAAGTGACGTTAAAAGAAGGTACGAATAAGTAAGAAAAACTCATTCTGTTTCTGTTTCTCATTCTTAAGAAAGCATTAATCGGTAAGAGAAGTTAAGAAAAGGGAAGAAAGAAAAAGTCCCCGACCGTTGCCGAGGACTTTCCCCTAAACCTTAACCAAAACTCCTGAAGAACTTCAGGATACTAGAGTGCAGCCTCCTGCGACTCAGCCTCTTCATTTTTCTTGCCAAAAATTCTCTTCATGCGCGATTTTGTGTTTTCGCTCATTTGATACATGACAGGAACGACTATTAATGTGATGAATGTTGCGAAACTTAATCCGAAGACGATCGTCCATGCCAATGGGCCCCAGAACGCCACACTGTCGCCACCGAAATAAATCTTCGGATCTAATTCAGTGAACATGGTTACGAAGTCAATGTTGAATCCGATGGCCAATGGAATCATTCCGAGGATCGTTGCGGTTGCCGTAAGCAATACCGGCGTCATACGCACCCTGCCCGCTTCAACAATGGCGTCGTGCAGATTGCTTCCGCGCTCACGCAAGATGTCGGTGAATTCAACCAACAAGATTCCGTTGCGGACAACGATACCCGCTAGTGCCACAATACCCACTCCTGTCATGACAATACTGATTGACATGTCGAAAATGGCAAGTCCCAACAATACACCTATGACACTGAACACAATTTCAGAAAGAATAATCATCGTTCTTCCAATCGAATTGAATTGCATAATCAAGATCAAAACGATTAATCCAATCGCAATCAATCCAGCCATTCCCAAGAAGCTCGCTGTTTCAGCCTGCTCTTCTTTCTCACCACCCATCTTCACCGTTACTCCTTTTGGAAGGTTGTCGAATTCAGCAACTTTCTGCTCAATGCTCGCAACGACTTCATTCGGATTGAATCCCGTAAGGACGTTCGATCCCAAGGTTACAATACGCTTCTGATCTTTTCTGCGAATACCCGCATATGTGCTGCTGTAATGCACGTCTGCGAATGCCGAGATGGGCACTTGTCGAACCATTCCCATCATGTTCATATCGCGGAAGGTGATGACCATGTTGCGAACTTCTTCCAAGTTGTTACGCTGATCTTCCTTCAAACGAATTTGAATTGGATACTCGTCTTCGTTGTCGCGGAAGTTCGACGGATTGTCGATTCCGAAAATAGATTTACGCAATTCAATACCTACTTGTGCTAACGACAACCCTTCGCGATTCAAACGCTCGCGGTCTATGTCAATCACAATCTCCGGTTTGTTGCGTTGCAAATCGCTCTTCAATTCTTCTACTCCAGGAATCTGTTGTGCATCTAAATAATTCTTCAAATTCACACTCGCTGCAATCAAGTCTTCGAAATTCTCTCCAGTGATTTCAACGCTAATTGGCTTCGCCGTAGGCGGACCGTTTTGCTCTTGATCTACCGAGATTTCAACCCCAGGAATTCCTTGAACAGCCACACGAATTTTTTCCAAATACTCCAACGTGCTTTGTCCGTTACGCTTCGAAAATTCAACGAACCCAACACCTACTTTCGCCTTGTGCGAATACGGTGCGCGGTCGTCGCGCGATTCATTCGCACCCACTGCAACGTTGGTAATGACAGATTCAACCAAAGGATTGTTTTCACCGATAACGCTGTACACGCGCTCTTCAATAATTCGAGCCACACTGTCGGTTGCTTCTGGCTTCGTTCCAACCGGAAGACTTGCATACACATACACGAAATTCGGATCGGCCTGCGGGAAGAATACCACTTCCGGTTTGCGCAATCCTGTAACAAAGAACGATAAGATTAACAACGCTAACGTGCTAAACAAAATCGTCTTCGGACGTGTTAATGCCCATGCCAAGAATCGAGCGTACACCGCCTGAACACCAGGCCAAGTCTTGTTTTGGAAACGTTCGATCATGCGTTTCAAAATGAAACGATAGAAGATGTAAATAATTAAAATGAATAACGTGAAGTTGCCCATTCCGACATTTCCACCGATGTAAAAAAGAATTCCAACTACAATAAAAATAACTGAAGTGATTCCCAATTTCTTTACGTTCACACCCTTGTCTTCTTTGTGCGGTTTCATGAAGTCTACCGCGAAAACCGGACTGATGATGTACGCAACAATCAACGATGCGCTCAGCGTAATGATTAATGTAATGGGAAGGTATCCCATGAACTTTCCAATAACGCCGTCCCAGAATGCAAGCGGAACGAACGGTGCAAGCGTAGTGGCTGTTCCAGATAAAACGGGAAGAAAAATTTCTCCTGCTGCTTTCTTCGCTGCGATCTTAATTGGAACTTTTCCGTTGTCGTAAATACGGTGCGTATTTTCAACCACAACAATCGCATCATCTACCACAATTCCCAATCCGAGAAGGAAGGCGAACAAGACAATCATGTTCATAGTGAAGTCCAAACCGGGCAACAACAAGAAGGCAATGAACATCGAAAGCGGAACAGAAAGTCCAACGAAAATTGCATTCGTTGCTCCCATGAAGAACATCAAAATCAAGGTTACTAAAACGAATCCAATGATGATGGTGTTAATCAAATCGTGCAGCGTAATGCGCGTCGTTCTACTCTGATCTCCTGTTACAACAACACTTAAATCTTGCGGAAATTTGTCTTTCTTCATCTCCTCAATTATGGCCTGAATTCCATCAGACGCATTAATCAAGTTCTCTCCCCCGCGCTTAATAACGTTCAACGTTATTACATTCTTCTTATCCAATCTACCGTATGACTCTTGCTCTTTATGTCCGTCTACCACTTCCGCAATGTCTTTCAAATACATGTGCGCACCGGTCTGTCCAGATACAATCGAGTTCTTTATCTCTTCAATGTCTTTGAATTCGCCGCTTACACTTAACGTGCGCTTCATATCATCTACTACTACACTACCACCACTGATGGTTAAGTTTTCGTAGTTCAAGGTGCGTTCAATATCGCCAATGCTAATTTGTGCAGCAGCGGCTTTGTACATGTCTACGTTCACTTGAATCTCGCGCTCCAATGCTCCTACCATGTCAACACGCGTAATCTCTTTCATTCCTTCAATTTTATCTTGAAGTTCTTCCGCATATTTCTTCAACTCATCGAGACTGTAATTGCCTGCAATGTTCACGAACAAAATAGGCATCTCAGAGAACTCTACTTCCATCACGTTCGGATCGGCAGGAAGATCTTGTGGAAGATCTTTCTTCGCCTTGTCCACTGCGTCTTTCACTTTTTGCTTCGCAACTGGAACCTCTACGTTCGTGTTGAATTCAACAACAACACTCGAGAAATCTTGAATGCTGGTGCTGGTTACTTTCTTCACACCGGCGATCGACTTGATTTGCTTTTCAATGTTTTTTGAAACCAAATTTTCAACGTCCTTCGGTGCTGCTCCCGGATAAACAGTACTCACATATATTGTAGGAATTACAATATCTGGAAACTGTTCCTTCGGAATGCTTCTGTATGTAAGAATACCCGCTAACGTAATGAATATCGTTAGCAAATAAATGGTGGTCTTATTATCAATGGCCCAACTGGTGGGTTTGAATTCTTTAAATTTTTCTAGCATGATTCGGCTTCTTATAATTCAATTGCCATTCCTTCTGTTAACTCTGCGTAACCTGTGATGATTAACTTATCGCCAATGCTCAAACCGCTCGTCAATTCAGCGTTTCCGGCATACACCTGTCCAACAGTAATGGCTCTTCTGCGTGCAGTTAACACACCGTTTTCATTCACAGCAACGTATACATATTGCATGTTGTTTTCATTCTGAATGATGTTTAATGGCGCTAAGATGGCAGCTGGATTTTCATAGTCTACAATCTTCATGATGCTTACCATATTCGGACGAAGCATTTCGTTTGAACCCGACAATGAAGCTTCAGCCGTGAAGGTGCGCGACATTGGACTAATGAATTTCGCCGTGAAAGAAATGCTTCCTTCAATTTCCGTTGAAATGTCTGGGAAATACAACATGACTTTGTTTCCTTTTTTCACTTTGTTTGCATAGGTTTCAGCAACTTCAGACTTCACTTTCAATGAAGCTAAGTTCACGATTCGGAAGCAAGGATCTGGATTTTGCGCTGTTGCAAATTGTCCAACACGTGCGCCAATGTGATCTACCACTCCGCTAATTGGAGCCTTCACTTTTGTTAATTCAATTTGTGCTTGAATGGCACTGATTTGCTTCGTCAACGCATCTACTTGGGTCTTCGCTTGAAGGTATTGCACTTCGCTTCCGATTTTTTGCTCCCACAGACGTTCTTGTCTCAAGAACACATCTTTCGCCAATTCTAATTGTGGTTGAATAGCTGCAATCTGCGCAGCATACGCGCTGTTATCTGTCTCTGCTAACAACTGTCCTGCCTGAACAGCATCGCCTTCGTTCACATAAATTTTCGTAACCAATCCAGGAATTTGCGGAGCAACAACCACGTTGTTTTCTGCATCTACTGTTCCTTGAATTTCAATACAATGTTTGAAAGGTGCTGTTACTACATCGGTAGTCACAACCTTTCTTGTTTTCGCAGCGTTGGTGATTCCCAACTCTTTTTCTAGCGATGCAATTTGTCCGTCTAATTCAGAACGCTTCGCTTTCAAATCGTTCAACTCTGCATTCTTATCTTTCGATCCGCAAGAAGTCAACAACACAGCAGCTAATCCTAATGAAGCTGCGATTTTAGAGATATACATGGATTTCATTTTTTCTTAAATATTATAATGCGTTCAACGATTTTGAAAGTCTGGTTTGAGCGTTCATT
>JBILOU010000113.1:0-4160 GCA_044374295.1 Flavobacteriales bacterium
CTACAGCGAACAACTACGATTCAAACGCCACAGTTGACAACGGCACTTGCTGCTTCAACAACTGGTACACCGTTGAATCTTCTTCTTGGTTGGAATGGTATGTTACTTCTTCCGACGGGTTAACACAACAGGGCGGATATAACAATATGCTTCAAGGATTTTGCATGGAGCAAGACTGCTTTTCGTTCAGCGCATGGAGCTTGACGGTTCAGCCTTTCCAAATCACTATTTACGGTCCAGATGGAAGCGTATTCTATCAAACAACTGGAAATGTTAATCCTTATGTTAACGAGTATTTCTCAGTGAATGAAGTAGTTGGTTGTACCGATCTATTCGCTTGCAACTACAATCCGAATGCGACTTGTGCGAATTACAGTTTATGCGATTATTCATGTCAAGGCTGCACAGACCCTACTGCGCCGAATTACGATGCAGGTGCTACAGTAGACAATGGCACTTGTTGTGCGGCGGAAAACTGGAACACGGTTTCTTCTGAAGGACAAGTGATTTTCTATGCGTTCAATCCGAATACCGGTGAAGGTGCCTTCAACGAATATCCATACGAAACGGGCTATTGCATGAATGCGGCAGACTGTTATCAGTTGGTGTTGTATTCTTTCATGCCAGACAGTTCAGATGTTACAGTTACCAATGCACAAGGCGAAGTGGTTTTAAGTGGAAATTTGGCTGACTTCGGATATTTGCAAGCGTTTGTTTCAGGCGCTAACGAAATTGCGGGTTGCACAGATCCTTCAGCTTGTAACTACGACAGCAATGCTACATGTGATGTTGGAAGTTGCTATTACTACTGCGGTGGTTGTTTAGACCCTTCTGCTGTGAACTTTAATGCAGATGCGGAATTCGACGACGGTTCATGCGGTTACAGCAATGAGCTTCCGAATATGGGATTAATTATGGTCGAAGATGCGCAGAACGAGCAATTTTATGTCATGATGGAATTGTCTGCAATGGGTACTGGCGGTCCTTACGGAGTGGTGTCTTCATTGAATGAACCTGTGGTGGTTATGAATGCAACCGGTCAGGCCCTTAAAGGTCCATACGCTTGCGGAACGGAGGTTCAGTATACTGTTCACGACATGGGCAATAACATGCAAACGGCAATGACCAGTCCGGTTTACACCATGGCTTGTGGTGTTCAGGTTGAAGAAACACCTACTAAGAAAACGGAATTGCAATTGTATCCGAATCCAACTAAGAACAACGTAAACCTGGTGGGACTTGAAAAAGGCACCTCTGTTGAAGTTTACGACTTAACTGGAAGAATCTTATTCAAAGACAAGGCACAATCAGACCGCATGGAAATCTCTGTTTCGAAATGGAATGCAGGAGTTTACCTTGTAAGAGCGGCTGGTAAGACGATGCGATTGGTTAAGGAGTGATGCCAGAAGGCGAATGTTGCCTTGCAACGAATGTCCTTCGGACGAATGTTGCCTTGCAACGAATGTGCAAGCACGAATGCCGATGGCGAATGTCTTCGACGATTAGGATAACAACCGTTCGGGCATTATGTGTGTTTATGTGGAAACCGTTCTCTTTCGCAGGGCCTAACAGCCCTGCTACGCGGGGAATGTCGCCCCAAGGGGCTCCGCATTGGTTAACGCATAAGAGAAATTTGCTTATTCACGCGAATTGAATGAATTTCGGGTTATGAATACAAATGACGTTCGTTGGAAGCAGCGTTTCGAGAATTTTAAAAATGCTCGGAAGCAATTTTTAGTTGGATTGGAATTGTCTCGGTCGAGAGAGTTGTCTTCTTTGGAAAAGCAAGGATTGATTCAAGCGTTTGAATTCACGCAAGAGATGTCGTGGAAGGTTTTGCAAGATTATTTGAAACATCAGGGTATTAAAGAAATGGTGGGTTCTCGTGATGCTTTTCGATTGGCTTATCAGAATGAGTTAATTTCAAATGGTGAGTTGTGGTTAGATACCATTTCTACTCGAAATCAAACATCTCATTTGTATGACGAATCTATTTTGGAAGAAGTCTTTGAAAAAGTAATTAATCAATATCCAGTTTTATTCGAGCAATTGGAAGTTCGAATGAATGAATTAATTTAGTTGAATGGAAACGGGATTAAGTGAGAAATCGCTTCGAACTATAGCGAATGTTGTTTATTCGAATGAGCGTGTTCAAAGCGCGAAGATATTCGGATCACGCGCTGTTGGGACGTTTCATAAGGGATCAGACATTGACATCTGTTTATACGGAGAGGAGTTAACGATTTCAGACCTCAATCGAATTTCCTCTGAATTAGATGATTTGAATATTCCTCAGATCGTTGATCTAGTGAATTTCCGAACCATTAAAAACGAAAATCTTCTAAAGCACATCGAGGATTTTTCCGTTCAGATAGAACCATCGCCATCACCCCTCTTGCGCTAGCACATTAGTTTGGAAAACATTCGTCGAAGACAGTCGTTGCTTCGCAACATTCGTGCTTGCACATTCGCCCAAAGGGCATTATTTGGCCTTGGCCAAAAAATACTTCTCAACCGGAGCACTCAACGCCGAAAGATTATCGTGATCGCTGGCTTTCGCGGCGTCTATGATGTCACCGTTTTTCATCTTCACCAAGATGCCTTCATTCATGCTGTTGTAAGCGCGGTTGTCGACCTTGCCGTTCAACACGAAATAGCGAGCTTCTTCAGCTGAGATGTTATACTGATTTTGAATATTCTGAATGGCTTGCTGAATGCTGCTTTCAGGGATTTCAGTTCTTGAAATTTCAATCTTGAAAAGTCGGCGCTCAACAATGCGCGTAGCCAATTGACTTAACACAAAATCGGAATGCGAGGCCCAAACTTTCAAGGCGCCAAGAATGTCAATGTCGTCTAACTTCATAAACATCTCGAACGCTTCGTCGCTTCCTTCAAAATGAGAAAGAGAAATCTTATTGTTCAAGAAGTATTGCAAAGCCGGAGAAGCCCACAGCTGCTCACCTTGGTCTGCCAATTGCTTGGCGCGACGTAGCACATTCACCAACATATATTCTGCGCTTAAAACAGTCTTGTGCAAGTATACCTGCCAGTACATGAATCTTCGCGCGACAATGAATTTCTCAATAGAATAAATTCCTTTCTCTTCAACAACAAGTTGATCATTCACTACATCGAGCATTTTAATCAAACGCTCGCTTCCCACTTGTCCTTCAACAACACCGCTGAAAAAACTATCTCGCGCCAGGTAGTCGAGGCGATCCATGTCGAGCTGACTGCTCACCAATTGATGCATAAATTTTCGTGGATAGGTTCCATTGAAAATTTCCAGCGTAAGATCTAATTTACCCTTGAACTCTTGGTTCAAGCGCTGCATAGCGAAAGAAGAAATATGTTCGTGGTGAACTTCGTTCACAATAGAGCTTTCCAACGCATGACTAAACGGACCGTGTCCTATGTCGTGAAGCAAGATTGCGCAAAGCAATCCAACCTCTTCTTCATGCGATATCGCATGTCCCTTCAATCGCAATTCATCAATGGCATTCTGCATCAAATGCATAGCACCCATGGCGTGCTGAAAGCGGTTATGTCCAGCACCCGGATATACCAACGACGAAAGACCCAATTGGGTAATTCTTCGAAGTCTTTGGAAATAACGGTGATTAATTAATTCAAGAACGAACGCATGGCGTATAGTCACAAATCCGTAAACCGGATCATTGATCATTTTGCGTTTTAACATAAAGCAAATTTAGGGAAATATGGAGTACACCTGTTAAGACTATAAACGCCGCAGGCATTCGTTGAAAACATTCGTCGAAGACATTCGTTGCTTTGCAACTTTCTTCCCCTTTCTTACCTTTTACTTAGCGATATTAATCGCCTCGCTGTTCGCATCGAAAATCTTATACTCAAGCAAAGCGTTATTACTCGAAGACTGCAATTCAATTTTAATCTGGAATCGTTTTTTCCAACGAGATAAGATGGTGTTGAACCACCAACCTTTGGTGAGGTAAGCTTCAACCATCGGATGAATAGCAACAACAATGTGCTTGTGAGCGGTGGTTTCAGCAATCAAACGAATGCTGTTTTCAATTTCATCTTCGAACAACAAAGCCGCTTCAATTTTTCCAGTACCGTTGCAACTTGGACAAGTCTCTTGTGTTTCCACTTCGGTAACCGGCTTCACACGTTCACGGGTA
>JBILOU010000114.1:0-4153 GCA_044374295.1 Flavobacteriales bacterium
TCAAAGACATTCGTCGAAGACATTCGCTCGAAGAGCATCAGTCAAAGACTGACGTGAATACTTCATCACCCTTGGATTCAAAGGCTGATTAAGCGCACAAGGAAATGCGTTTTTGATGAAGCTGTAAAGTTGTTCTTCATTGTTGAAGGCAATCATTTCGCCGCTTTCACTTTCATGAATGACACGCGCGCAATCGCTGGTGACACTGCCTATGCCCAGCACGCGATTGCCCGTGGCGACGTACTCAAATATTTTTCCGGTAACACGTCCTTCTTCGTTGGCATTCTGATTCAAAATAACCAACAACAATTGAGGCGTTAACATGAGATCTAAAACCTCGTTGTGCTTAACGTACGGAATGTATTCCAAATGTTCTGAGAGTCCGTTGCGCTTGACGTCTTCTAAAACAGAACCGTCAGTTGGGCCCACCAACCGAATAATCATTCGGTTTTTGAACTCTTCACTTTCATTCACCAAACGCGACAAGGCACGCCACAAGGCAGGAGCGTTGCGATCGTCGCCAAAGGTACCGTAATGCCCTAGAATGAACTTATCTGTTGGCTTCACTTCCCTTCCTTCAAAATCTACATGATCAAATCCGTTCGTTAAAACCTTTACTTCACCTCCACGAATCTTCTCATACTCACTGCTCAAATACCAACTTACTGTATCGACAACAGTGGCTTCCTTCAACACACTGCGCTCTAACTTCATGTGCCTGCTTTTCGCCCAAGCACTCATCTGAAACTTATCGGCATTGTCCATGTTCACCCAGGGATCTCTGAAATCTGCTAACCAAGAAACGCCAGTCTTTCGGTGAACACGTCGCGCAATCAAATGCATGCTGTGCGGGGGCCCAGTACTCACAATCATGTCAACCGGATTCTCCTTCAAATACTTCAACAAGAAATTAGATGCAGGTCGAATCCAAAACATACGCGCATCTGGAATCAAAATATTCCCCCGAACCCACGCCATTAATCGCTCCATAAATGAAGGTCCCTTTTCGCTTCGAATAAATCCTGCACTTATTCCCGCATCGCCCTTTCCTGTTGCTTTACGCAATGCGCGATAAGGTTCGAAAATAGGACAGCGAATGACTTCCACTCCTTCCGGAATTTCCGACAATAACGTTTCATCATACACCGGATAGTCTGCATTCTCTGGCACAAACACCACGGGCTGCCAATCGCTGTTGTGCAAATACTTGACAAACTTCAACCAACGTTGAACCCCTCCCCCGCCCGCGGGAGGCCAATAATAGGCTATGATTAATACGCGCTTCTTCACTACTTGCAAAATTCGCAATATTCCGATTCCGGATTGTGTCTAAATACTTCTGTTTCCAACAAACTCTTCAACACTCCCAACAACTCCTCTTCAAATTTCTCTATATCTGCCTCGCGTAAAACAGCGGGGTCTTGTCCACGCAAAAGCGGAACAGGGCCTTGCTTCGCCTGTTTCAATCCGAACAACATCGCCTGCGTATGCTCGGGCGCATGGCCTTCTTTCACCCACATGTATGAATAGGTCAATATCTGAAGCAACTTCGGTTTGGTATCTTTTAACCATGGTCCTTCCTTGTCACTCAACTTCAATTCATCAGTCTTAACACTTCCGGTCTTGTAATCCAACACCATGAAGTTTCCATTCTGCTCATCTACACGATCGGCCTTTCCGCGAACGCTCGTCGGAATATTCACACCAATCTTATCCATGGGCAAATCTGCCTTCAACTCCACTTCTACACCATTTACAATGCGCTCCTCTCCCTCCTGACGAGCGTCGTTAAACTTCTTCTGGTCGTGTTCAAGAACCACTTCAATCATGCGATGCACAATGCGACGCATGATGATATCGAATCCGGCTAATTCAAAATTCGAGTTGTACAGTCGATGAATGGCTTCATCGATTAACGTATCTAACTCCAATTTGAATCCATTGAAATCCTCATCGTGCATTGTCCTTCCAACATAACGCTTGTACAAGGTCTCCAGCACATCGTGAACAATAGACCCAAAGGTCGAAGCTTCCATATTCTCTTCTAGGCTTTCGACTTCTCCGAGACCAACAACATATCGATAATAGAAATCGAGCGGACAGCGCATGAACTTATTGATTGCCGAAGGCGAAATTCCGTATTCCAATAAATCGTGAATACGCTTCGTAGAGAATTGATTCGCTGTAATCTCTTCTTCACCTGTCTGTAAAAACTTGTTGCTGTGTTCAAAATCTTCGTACCGAACGAATGTTCGGTTTCCGTAACCTGTTAACTCCTGTTCAATTTGCAAAAGATATCTAGAAGGCTCTGTCATCTTGTAATCTGAACTCAACGTGTGATAGAGCATGCGCACATCTTCTGCGCGCTGCAATAAGCGATAGAATGAATAAGCAATGGTTCCCTCGCGCTCTTCCGGAGAAGGCAACTCAAAAGCCTTTCGTAAATCGAAAGGAATGAGCGACTGCGCTCTTCCATTTCCGGGAAACTGCTCATCATTGGCACCCACAATAATGACGTGTTTAAAATCAACCGCGCGTGTCTCAACCATACTCAACACTTGCAAGCCTTCCAATGGCTCCCCCTGAAATGCAATGGTCTCCTGCGAAGCGTAATGTTGAAACAACAAATCGAGCAACGGCACTTCATTCAAAAATGCATTTGCTTCCATATGCATTTCAATACGTCCTAAAATTTGTTGAAGTCGTAAGGCTGTTTCCTTCGTCAACTCATCGGTATGATCAGATTCAACAAACACCGAAAGGAAATTCTTCAATCGAGAAATACAATTGGGCAAATTGAAATTCTCTGTGGTAAGTAAATCCTGCAAAACCTCCATTGTCGGTAATTCTTGTACCAACTCTTTCAATTCTTTTTCACGGATGTAAATGAATTTACGGCGCATGACGTATCGCTGAATCTCTCTTCGTTGAGAAGAAGAAAGAAGCACGTCTAAATCGGTTTGAAGAATCCATTGCGAAAAGTCTTTGTAATACATACCCTTCTTCACTTCCTTCGACAAACGACTCCACATGCGCAAGAGCATACGAACCACACGGAATAACGACACCTGATCAATGGGATATCCCAATGCCACATTCACCGGAGAATCTATAGACAATCCGTTTAAAAACGGACGAAGTAAAAACGGTTGAACCAAGACCACAGCCGTATTCGCGCGATCTTCTTCTTTCATTTCGTTCACCAATTTCGAAGCGGCGAAGGCCGAAGCCAGCGGAGTAACCACCTTCGAGAAAGTGATGGTTCGTGAGCGTGTGTTGAAGTCGTCTGATTTCGCAATAGGCATTCTTCTTTCTTCCCACGAGCGGAAGAAAATTCCAGCTTCGTGAATGGGATTGTTCACGTAATAAGCGTCAGCATCGAAATGGAAAAAAACCTTTCCTGTTTTATGCAATCGCATAATCCATTTTTCTTCGGCTTTCGAAAACGCGGTGATCCCAACAAAATACACGGCATCTGCATTCGAAGGAAAATTCACTTCCACCTTCTCCTCTGCCATGGCTCTGTTCAAGCGAGCGTAACTGTAAGCGTGCTGCTCGTTCTGCAATTCAACAAAGCGATGATATACTTTTCCGAGATCGAGCCAAAAGTCTGCGTAGTCTTCTTGCGCATCGGTGAGCGGTTGAATGCCGAAACTCCAATTCTCAATGTCCTTTACATCTTTCAAATTCTTGAACACCTCGCCTGGATTGGCCAGCGCGACATCTATGTCGTTGAAGTCATCGAGCGCCATGCTTCCCCACTTCATGAAAACTTCGAAAGAATCGGCAGATTCAACGACTTCAGTGTAGGCGCGATAAAGGAGAAGTAGTAAACTCAATTTCTCCTCTGTTCTTTCCTTCACAACAGATTTAACAAATTGTGGAAGCAAGACCAACTGCGGCGTTAAAAAGGCCGAACCTAAAATTTCGAAGAGAAACTTTTTCAAAAAAACTTTCGAGCGATTACTCGGTAAGACCACCAAAACGCGATGTAAATCTTTCCCGTGTTTGTCAATTAATTCTTGCGCTATTCGCTTTAAAAAAAGTTCTTCTGAATTTGTTTGCATATTCGCAGTATGGATTTCCCAAAGTTTCTAAAATTTCCAGAAGGAAAACGCATTGTTCAAATCTTTTCCTCAACAACTTTTGAAGA
>JBILOU010000055.1:0-14069 GCA_044374295.1 Flavobacteriales bacterium
CTGGTAAGATGCAATTAGTAGATACTGCAGGTCGTATTGACAAGTTCAAGACGCGCTATGCAAAATTTGAGAAAAAATAATAATCATCACCGCTTACAAAGAAAAGCCACTCAAGCGAGTGGCTTTTTTTTTAGGGCGCTCCATAAAAACAATGTACTTTTGTTTTCCGTATGAAAAACGTCGCTACCGCTTATCAATTGCTTCATTCAGCCTTGAAGAATGTCTTTCAGAACAACTTCCAAATGGAGGTTTCAGACAGTGAAATTCAAATACAAAAAACACGAAAAGAATTCGAAGGTGATTTAACCGTTGTGACTTTTCCGTGGGTGAAGAAGTTAGGCAAATCACCAGAGGCGGTTGGACAAGAATTGGGCGAGGGGCTTCAAAAAGAAATACCTTCAATAGAAAGATTCAATGTGGTGAAAGGTTTTTTAAATCTTCATTTCAATGATGCTTTCTGGGGAAATCAGTTTCAAAATGTAACACAACTAGAAAACTTTGGTCTAGCTGACGCGAATTCAAAGCCAAGAGTTATGGTGGAGTATGCTTCACCAAATACCAATAAACCGTTGCACCTGGGCCATCTTCGAAATATATTCTTGGGCTATTCCGTTTCGGAAATTTTCAAGGCGAATGGTCATTCGGTTACGAAAGTGCAGGTGATCAACGACAGAGGAATTCACATTTGCAAAAGCATGATTGCTTGGATGGAATCGGGATTAAACGAGACTCCTGAATCATCGGGGATGAAGGGAGATAAGTTGGTTGGAAAGTATTACGTTGAATACGACAAAAGATTCAAAGGTCAGGTTGCTGATCTTCTTGCTTCAGGGTTGTCAAAGGAAGATGCCGAGGCACAAGCGCCAATTGCAATAGGTGCCCGTGAAATGTTGTTGAAATGGGAAAACAAAGATGCTGATACCATAGCCCTTTGGTCGAAAATGAACGGCTGGGTTTACGACGGTTTTGATGTAACCTACAAGACCATGGGCGTGGATTTCGATAAATTATATTACGAAAGTGATACGTACATTTTAGGAAGAGACGAGGTGATGAAGGGATTGGAAAACGGTGTGTTTTTCAAGAAAGAAGATGGAAGCATCTGGATAGATTTAACAGGTGAAGGTTTAGACGAGAAGGTTGTTTTAAGAAAGGACGGTACAGCAATGTACATCACCCAAGATATTGGAACAGCTATGTTGCGTTTCCGCGATTATCCCGATGCTTCTTCATTGGTGTATACCGTTGGAAATGAGCAAGACTATCACTTCAAAGTATTATTTAAAATATTGAAGAAGTTAGGACTGGAACAAGCGGAAAAATGTTTCCACTTGAGCTACGGCATGGTTGAACTTCCAGAAGGTAAAATGAAAAGTCGCGAGGGCACTGTTGTAGACGCAGACGATATCATGGCCGAGATGAGGCAAGTGGCGAAAGAAGTGGCAGAAGAACAGGGTAAGTTGGAAGGAATGTCAGACGAAGAGAAGGATCATCTTCACCACATCATTGGTATGAGTGCGTTGAAGTATTTCTTGCTTCGTGTAGATCCGAAGAAAAACATGTTGTTCGATCCGAAGGAAAGTATCGACTTCAACGGAAATACAGGTCCTTTCATTCAATACGGCTATGTGCGCACGCAAGCCATTTTAAGAAAGGTTGAAGGGGAATTAAGCGCGTTGAATTATGCAGGTGAACTGCACGAAACAGAGAGACAATTGATTAAGCATTTGCTAGATCTTCCTGCAGCATTTGACGATGCAACGAGTACATACAACCCATCTGTTCTTGCAGCATACACGTATGATTTAGTACGTAACTTCAATAGTTTTTATCAGCAATGTGCAATTCTTCGCGAACCAAACAACGACTTAAGAGTTTTTCGTTTAGCCCTAACCAAACAAGTAGGAGAAGTTGTGAAAAAAACTATGAATGTATTGGGCATTGAAATGCCCGAAAGAATGTAACTATGTCGACATCTGAAGTGAAATTAAATACAATTGAAGAGGCGATTGCCGATTTCAAAAATGGTAAAGTAGTCATTGTTGTTGACGATGAGAATCGCGAGAACGAGGGAGATTTCATTGCTCCTGCGGAAATTGTTACCCCTGAGGTTATCAATTTCATGACGAAATTCGGAAGAGGGCTTATCTGTGTTGCTCTCACACAACAACGTTGCGAAGAATTGAATTTGGACTTGATGGTCTCCAATAACACGGATCCGCATAAAACAGCTTTTACAGTTTCAGTCGATTTAATCGGAAGTGGCTGTACTACCGGCATTAGTGCACACGATCGATCGAAGACAATTCAAGCGTTAATCGATCCAAATACTCGTCCGGAAGACTTGGGTCGCCCTGGACATATCTTTCCATTGATAGCGAAAGAAGGCGGCGTGCTGAGAAGAACAGGACATACAGAAGCAACGGTTGATTTAGCGCGTTTGTGTGGAATGAAACCTGCTGGTGCACTTGTGGAAATTATGAACGACGATGGTACAATGGCTCGTCTTCCGCAATTGCTTGAGATTGCCAAAGAGTTAGATTTGAAAATAATTTCAATTGAATCGCTGGTTGCCTATAGACTTCAAAGAGAAACACTCATCGAAGAAACAAGAAGAGAGAACAGAAACTGGCTTGGAATGGAGGTGGAGATTGTTCATTTTGGAAGTGAGTCGCATTCACGAAATCACGCGGCATTAAAATTTGGAAATTGGAGCGAGAATGAGGCGGTGCCTGTTCGTGTTCAAGCAGTTTCTTCCTACGGAGATTTTATTGATGTGCTTCTTCAGCAGCACAATTCATTGAATAGTACTCTTGACATAATTCAAAAAGAGGGTAGAGGATTGCTTGTTTTATTGGAGAATGAAAAACGAAACAACGATGAGCGCGATTATGGAATTGGCGCGCAAATTATACGTTCGTTGAGTGTTTCTAAAATGAAATTGATTTCGACGTCTCAGATTAAACGCAGTGCCCTAGAAGGATACGGATTGGAGATTACAGAATACATTAGGCTCTAATATTGTAAAAATGATTTTACCAGTTATCGCATACGGAGATCCCGTTTTAAAGAAAAAAGCGGAAGAAATTGATGAGAATTATCCGAATCTGAAGGAACTCATTGAGAATATGTTTGAGACGATGTATGCCTCGAATGGTGTGGGTATTGCAGCGCCTCAAATAGGACGTTCAATTCGCTTGTTTGTTATAGATGCTTCTCCTGTGGCAGAAGGTGAAGACGGAGATCCATCTTGTGAAGATTTTAAGCGTGTATTCATTAATCCGATCATCTTCGAAGAGTCAGGAGCCGAATGGTCTTGCGAAGAAGGCTGTTTGTCAATCCCTCGCATTCGCGAAGAAGTAAAGCGAAAGCCGAAATTAAAAATCGAGTATTACGACGAAAACTGGGAGTTGTACGAAGAAGAGTTAGAGGGCTTTGCTGCGCGTGTAGTTCAACACGAGTACGATCACATTGAAGGAATTCTTTTTACCGACCGAATTAACCCATTGCGCAAACAGCTTTTGAAAGGAAAGCTTCGCGACATTCAAAAAGGAAATATTAATACGGATTACCGAATGAAATTTTATAAAGGATGAGAACGTTAATTTTTATAGCTGTATCAGCAATCTTGTTCGCTTCTTGTGGAGGAAATCAAACAGCGGATGCTCCAAAGGAAAAGAAAATCAATGGAGATTCTTTGATGAAAGTCGTGAGCGATTTCGATGCGAATGTGAAGGCAGGCAATCCAATTATCAAAATGTCACGTGAGCAATTGAAGGGTGTAGTTGCTGCCTACAAAGAACTTGCATTAATCACCACCGATAGAAATACACAAGTCATGTATTTCGAAAAGGCAGGAAGCATTAGTGGCGAAGCGCATTTCAACGAGGAAGTAAAAACCTGTTTCGAAAGTGCCTTCGCGATAGAGAGTACCCCAGAGAAACTAGCCGAACTTCATTACACCTATGCGTTTATCAATGACGCGAAGCTCAAGCAATTCGATATTGCGCGACAGGAATACCAATTGTTAATCACAGATTTCTCAACTTCATTCTGGGCTGAGCAAGCCAAAATGGCCTTGGAAGTTTTAGGGAAAACAGATGAAGAAATTTTAGCAGCATTTAAAGCGAAGAATAAAATGTAGTGTGTAAATTTGAGGTATGCGATACCTCAAATATCTATTGGCCTTTATTCTGCCAGCATTAGCCTTTTTTGGTTTTGAATGGGGAGGAGTTTATTCTTATTTCACACTTCTTTTCGCTTTCGGATTAATTCCTTTTTTTGAGTGGAAGTGGAGGCCTGTGAATTCCAATCTGCAGGCTGAAAGTGTGAAAAAGAAATTCTGGTTTAAGATGCTTCTGTATCTGACACTTCCGGTTCAATTGATTTTGATTTACAGCTTTTTTTGTGCACAACTCGATGCGAAAGTCTCGGTGTTTACCTGGATAGGAAATATTTCTGCAATGGGAATCATGTGTGGAGTATTTGGAATTAATGTCGCTCATGAGTTAGGACACTCTCCGAAATTTCCGGATAGACTTGTTGCTAGAATTCTCTTGAGCACCTCACTCTATATGCATTTTTATGTAGAGCACAATAAGGGTCATCACAAGTGGATTGGAACGCTGCAAGACCCTGCAACAGCTAGAAAGAATGAGTCTGTTTATGCCTTCTGGTTTCGAGTTATTCCAGGAAGTTATCTTTCAGCGTGGAAGATTTCTAGGAGTGAATGCCAGCGCAAAAACAGATCGTTGTTTTTTAGTGAAACCTTGATTTATTCGATATTACAATTAGCCATTTGTCTAGTGATATATGTTTGGAATCCATTAGCTCTTTTGTCATTTGTTATCGCTGCTTTCTTCGGAATTATTTTGCTAGAAACCGTCAATTATATCGAGCATTACGGACTAACTCGTAATAAGGTAAATGAAAACAGATACGAGCATGTTGCCCCTCAACACTCATGGAATTCAGATCATATATTAGGCCGGGCTGTATTGTTTGAATTAAGCAGACATAGCGATCATCATGCAAATCCAGAACGACCTTTTCAAGATTTGAGGTCATTAGAAAGTTCAAAACAACTTCCCTTCGGATACCCTGCAATGATGGTATTGGCCTTGTTTCCAGCGAGATGGTTTAAAGTGATGAATCCCCTTTTAACTGATTGAAAAGAAAAACAAAAAAAAGTCTTGTGGAATAGCAAGTTCTTTTTATTTTTGCAATCCAAAAGTTCTTTATAGTTAAGCGAGAGTAGCTCAGTTGGTAGAGCATAACCTTGCCAAGGTTAGGGTCGCGAGTTCGAGTCTCGTCTCTCGCTCAAGTTTTAAAAAAGCCTGATTGATTGTCAGGTTTTTTTTTATCTGAGTGTTTTGCCCGGATGGTGGAATCGGTAGACACGCAGGACTTAAAATCCTGTGGCCATTGCGGTCGTGTGGGTTCAAGTCCCACTCCGGGTACATTAGCGATTAATCGCGCAAATTAAATCCTTGAAGAAATTCAAGGATTTTTTTATTTAACGATGGAAGAAACAACCAATCCAATAGGACTCTTAAATGCCCTGCGCGGTGTCGCGGCCTGGATGGTTTGTATGTTCCATTCTGCATTTATTATTCAACCTTTTTATCCTGAGTTTCATCACTTGCTCGACTGGGGACAAGAAGGCGTCTATGTATTTTTTGTAATCAGTGGTGTCGTTCTTCCCTGGTCTATGGAACAAGGGAAGTACGGTTTCAAGAACTTAGATAAGTTCATGTTGAAACGAATCGTTCGATTGTATCCGCCTTTCGTTGTCTCTGTAATTATTTTCGTAATTGGAATTTGGATTATGAAAGACAATCGTTCATTCTACGATGTAGAAATTATACAACGATTTATAGATAGCGTTACGTTCCAAGTTCCTTTCAAAGAATCTAGATGGGTGATTGAAGTGTACTGGACCTTGTTCGTAGAGTTTCAATACTACATCTACCTCGCACTTATCTTTCCTTTTCTTGCAAGCAATAAGCTTTCTGTTCGACTTGTTGCGTATTACGGAAGCTTAGCCTTAACCTTTCTTTCGCACTTCTTTGTACCCATGCATACCAAGGAAAATGTGTTTTTCCATTTACCTGTTTTTGCGTTAGGGTTTTCGTTGTTTCTCTATTACAAAAAGAACATTTCGAAATTGGAATTTTGGAGTGGGGTGGTCGTTTCTTTGGCGGTTGGACTCTTCAACATATATGATCAATTGCATTTGGGGACGCACATTACCATTGTAGCAGGACTTACTTTCTTTGCCATATATTTTATTAAGAAGGGACCTTCGTGGTTGAACTTTATCGGCGACGTTTCCTATTCGTATTATTTATTTCATTTGTTTTTCGTTTCCTTCATCTACGGAAAATTCTACCACGAGTCCCAAGATGGAAAATTGGTTTGGGTAGTCTTCATTGCTATTCAAGTCTATGCAGTTCTTGGAGCTTGGATGATGTACCATCTTATTGAGAAGCCTTCTTTGGCTTGGACGAAGAAGATTCGTTATCGCTCCTAGGAACATTTCAGCAGCAATGTTGTTGTTGGTGTTATGAAAGTATATCGCCTATCTACAGAAACATTTATTCCCGCTCCAATAGAAACCGTTTGGAATTATTTTGCAACGCCCATCAATTTGAATGAGATGACTCCTCCAGATATGAGTTTCGAAATTCTAACAGATGTGGAAGGTGTGAAGATGTATCCAGGTATGATTATTCAATACAAGGTGCGTCCGTTGTTGAATATTCCAATGGGCTGGACAACAGAGATTACCCATTGTGAAGAAGGAAAGTATTTTGTAGATGAACAAAGATTTGGTCCTTACGCCATGTGGCATCATCAGCATCACTTCGAAGCAGTTGCAGGTGGAGTTAAAATGACCGATACCGTACACTACGCAATTGGGATGGGTATCTTAGGGCGAATCGCCTATTCTGTTTACATTAAGAATAGATTAGCCGGAATCTTCTCCTATAGAGAAAATCGAGTGAAGGAAATTTTCGGTTAATGTGAAACGATGAGTTTCTTCACTTCCGTGCTTTCTTCCGTTTGAATTTCAATTTGAAATAATCCATTCGGATAATCAGAAGTGTTCAGCTCATACCGAACGTCTCCGTTTATAAAAACATCCTTCACCTTCCTTCCACCCAAATCATACACGCGAATGCGTTGAATAGCTTTATTTGAAGAAATAGAGCAATTCATTTGCGAAGGATTCGGATATAGATTAATTCCAGAAACTTCTGTAATTGTTTCAATTGAATTTCGATCGTTGTTTTCGGAAGTAAATCCTGAGAAAGGTGCAATGCACATAGTGTAAGCGCCGCCGAAATTTCCTGCACCATAACTGAAGACAGGTGCACTTGTCACCGAGTAGCTTGTTCCGTATTCAAGAAGAGATACGTTTCCAATGTTCAAGTGGTTGTTCGCGTTCAATACATCGTATTGAATGAAATTTCCAATCGGATTTCCATTCGCATCTAATTTTTGAAATTGCCATTTCCATCCGGTTGCACCAAAGACAAACGGCGTTGCTCCTATAAAAGAAACGCGTGGCTTCGCAGTAACAATGCATCGGTCTACAAAGCGCAAAACCGGAAGCGGTTGCGCGTTGATGTGAACGGGACAAGCGCCTGAGGCAGGTAGTGTAATGATTTCGTTTTGCCCACTTCCATTTTGAAGCGTGTAAATGTTACTCACTGTGATTTCATAGTCGGAGTCGTAGTGCAAATTAGGAAACACGCTACTTAAAATCAGCTGAGGTGTTGCTTGATTTTTTACTGCATTCTGTCCAGCACCCGCTCCTAAAACTCCAAGTAATTGGAATCTGTATGTCGCTCCAGTTGCAAGTTGCGCTTTGAAAAACAGACCCATGCTGAGGTTTAAATTCGGATTGTTTCCACACGCACCCTTTTTCAATTGACGAACACAAAGTGTATAGGCCCCGTTTCCAACTAAAGCATCTACTGAAATTATTCCAACGAAATAAGTTTGTCCAGCAACAAGACTTGATGTGTTCAGTATTTCATTTCCCGTAGAAGTCAAATCCTCGGAGTCAATCAACTCGTAATTTGAATTGCGAAGTTCAATGCGAATATTCTCGGTACTATTTGCTGAAATACTTGCACCCGATGTCGCTGCTGTAAATCGTCCCCACTTGTCGTGATGATTGGAATTGTTTAATCCGAAAGCCGCAGTAGCAGAGCTATTCAGAAGACTTCCATTTAGAATATTGCAAACAGGGAAATAGGCGGCGTTGATCAGTAAGGCATTGCTTGGATCTTCGCCCATGGCAGGGCAATTCCAACCAGCGGTTGTGCTGAAAGCGCTGCTGTTGATTGCGTCAATCCAAATCGAATAGGAGTTTCCAGCAATTAAAAACAGGGAGAAATTACCGCCATTATTCTCGAGACATGTTGCGTTGGAGTAATTGCATTGTCCATCATTTTCTTTGAAGGATACAGCAAGATTTGAGGCGTTACTCGAAAAATTTAATACATAAGTGCCACCTAGGGTTGGTGTGTAGTTGAAAACGAATTCACGTCCGGACGCATCGCCGCACGAAGACTCAGAGAGTGATCCATTACCACCGAAATTGAGAGAATACGTGCTTCCGCATTCAAAGTCTGCGGTGAAATTGCAATCAGGCACCGACCAATTCGTTGTAAACGAAATACCAGAACTCCACTCGCTGTGGTCTATACTTCCGCAGTCTTGACGCACATAAACATAATACGTCGTGTTTTCAGAGAGATTTGAAAGAGGTGCTGCCGTAAATGGAACTCCGTATATCGTAGCGTTAGTGATGTTTTGCGAATTGATATCAGTTCCGAGATTGGTCGTTGTCACGAGTATATCGAAAGCTCCTGTAGCATTCAATGAAGACCATTGAAGAAAAGCACTCGAATCTGTGATGTTTGAAACTATTGCAGCAATAGGAGTAGAGCAAGTTGGATTGCTCAGACAGAAACTGAAGGCGCCTGATGCATTTTGTAAACTGAAAAATTGAAGGTAGTAGGTTGTTCCAGCATTCAAACCGTCAATGACAGTTCCTCCGGCACTTGATGCATTTGGAGAACAGAACACAGAAGAAAGATTTCCACATGAGCCACTGTAAACAGCAACGCCAATATCAGAAGAAGAAACGGCGTTAAGGACCAATTCTACATCACCATCAACCGGGATAAACGAATACCAAACGTCGTTCAATGTATTAAACGCTGAGAAGCAAGTTGGCTGCACGTTCGAAGGAGTAGCGCAAAGGGTATTGCTCATTTGCGAACCCGTGCATGTAGCATTGCTAATGGAGCCAAGAGCTATTGCGTTGTTGCAGTTGTCGTTAATTGGTGCAGTGCACAGCGGAGCGCAACTCGCATTCAATACAAAGTTGTAACTCGCGTTGGGCTGAGTGTTTGCATGAACCCGGATGAAGTAGTTCGTTCCAGAAACAGCATTAAACGAAATGAAAGAGGACGATCCGTTTGATTCGCACAATAGATTGTCATCGTTAGCAGCTACACAAGTGAGTGCTGAACAATCACCTGAGTAAACAGAGATTTGCGTGTCGAATTGGGTTTGGCTTCCGCATGTTGAAAGTGTAACATAAGAGTCGTTTCCAGTGAAAGTATACCACACACCTTCTTCACCGTTTCCTTGTGATAAGCAATTGGGGACATTGTCGGATGTTGCCCCATTCAAGGTTCCTGAAATACTGTTACTGCATGAAATGTTTTGAGCATTCGCGCAATCATCGTTTAAGGGCGCTTGTTCCGCGCAGTTGATAGAAATGGAACCTCCAAGACTTGCAGAACTAGACAGAAGGTCCACACAGAAAACGTAAATAGTTCCCGTAAATAGATAAATGAAATCAGTTGATGAACTTCCTGAATAGATTCCTAAGCAATTCCAGTTTGTTCCGAAACACTCGCCGTAGCGCATTTCGTAGGGTGTTGAAGTTCCGCCGAATTCATCAACGGAAATAAAATAATTTCCTGCAACCGTTGGTTGGAAAGCATAATAGGTTTCGTTTCCTTCATTCTGAAATCCGCAATAACTAATGTTGTCATTTCCCAAACCAGCGTTAATCAGGAGGCTCCACGGATCGCCACATTGAAGAGTATTTGCGGTGGAGCAGTCTATTTGGCCGAAAATAGGAAGGGAAAAAAAATAGAGAATACTAAAGAATAGGAGAGTAGATTGCTTGAACATAGTAGTTGTTATTGCTATAATTAGCTAACGTAACATTCCCCACAAAGGTTTCCTTTTAGAAGGCTTTACACCGAAAAAAATAGCGCTCCATGGAGCGCTATTCTTATTCTTGTTTACTATCGAGTCAATTTTTTGTATTTGATTCGGGTAGGCCCGGTGTCGCCCAAACGTTTCTTTTTATTCTCCTCATATTCTGAATAAGAACCTTCAAAATAATATACTTGAGAATCTCCTTCGAACGCAAGAATGTGTGTGCAAATGCGGTCTAAGAACCAACGGTCGTGACTAATTACAACCGCGCAACCAGCAAAGTTTTCAATTCCTTCCTCTAAGGCACGAAGTGTATTCACATCAATGTCGTTGGTAGGCTCATCGAGTAAAAGAACATTCGCTTCTGTTTTCAAAGTCATAGCGAGGTGCAAACGATTGCGCTCTCCACCTGATAACACACCACATTTCTTTTGCTGGTCACCTCCAGCGAAATTGAACTTACTGCAATAAGCGCGTGAGTTAATGGTTTGTCCGCCTAGATCAATCACTTCGTTACCGCCACTGATTACTTCGTAGACACTTTTATTCGGGTCAATTTCTCCGTGACGTTGGTCAACGTATCCAATCTTAACCGTGTCTCCAACTTTAAATTCTCCGCTATCTGGCGTTTCTTCACCCATAATCATGCGGAACATGGTCGTCTTACCAGCACCATTCGGTCCAATCACACCTACGATTCCTGCAGGAGGAAGTTTGAATGAAAGGTTTTCGATAAGTATGCGATCACCAAAAGATTTAGAAATTTCAATCGCATCAATAACGTCATTTCCTAAGCGAGGACCGTTCGGAATTGGAAGCTCCAATTTCGCGTCTTTCTCGCGCTCGCCTTCAGCCATCATCTTGTCGTAGTTCTGAATACGGGCTTTGTTTTTTGCCTGACGTCCTTTCGGATTCATGCGCACCCATTCTAACTCACGCTCTAATATTTTTCTGCGCTTGCTTTCTTGCTTTTCTTCAGCAGCCAAGCGCTTCGATTTTTGATCTAACCACTCAGTGTAGTTTCCTTCCCAAGGAATACCTTCACCGCGATCCAATTCAAGAATCCATCCTGCAACATTGTCCAAGAAATAACGGTCGTGGGTAACAGCCAAAACGGTTCCTGGATATTGTTGTAAATGTTGCTCTAACCATTCAACACTTTCAGCGTCCAAGTGGTTTGTAGGCTCATCGAGCAACAAAACATCTGGGTTTTGAAGCAACAAACGACACAACGCCACACGACGACGTTCTCCACCACTTAATTTTTCAATCAATGAATCTTCATCTGGACAGCGAAGAGCGTCCATTGCAATAGACAATTTCGTATCTAAATCCCAACCGCCTAACGCTTCAATTTTATCTTGAACAGCGGCTTGACGATCCATTAACGCCTGCATTTTATCGGGGTCATTTAGAATTTCCTCGTCGCCAAACTTCATGTTAATCTCTTCGTATTCTTTCAATACGTCAGTGATTGGTTTTACTCCTTCTTCTACAATTTCACGAACGGTTTTGGTGTCGTCCAATTGGGGTTCTTGTGGAAGGTAACCAACAGAATATCCTGCCGACCAGACCACGTCGCCTTGAAACTCTTGGTCAAGGTTTGCAATGATCTTCATTACAGTCGATTTACCTGCGCCGTTCAATCCGATAATTCCAATTTTAGCTCCGTAGTAAAACGAGAGATAAATATCTTTTATAATGTGCTTGCCAGTAGGAGTGTACTTGTTTACACCCACCATGGAAAAGATGATTTTTTTGTCGCTCATAGTTGAAAATTGAGCAGCAAAGATACGTATCCTAAGCGCTGTATTTTTCTATTCCTTCTAAAATTGCAGAAGTCGCTCCGGCATGATCTGAAACGTATTTTTTTCCAACGTTCGGAATAACGTTTTCGTAATGGCAATGCTCAATAAACGAAGAGAGTTCCTCAAGACTTTCAATCGAAAAGGCTGCGCCATTTTTAACCAGGTCAACCGCCTCTTGAAATTTGGTGTGATTCGGTCCAAAGGCCATCGGAACTCCGTAAACAGCAACCTCCAACGAGTTGTGTAAGCCCTTCCCGAATCCACCTCCTAGAACAACGGCGTTAGCTTGAAAATAAATAGACGAAAGCATGCCAATTGAATCTACTATTAAAACTCGAGCGTCATTGTTTTTTTCAGGTTGAAAGGAAGAGAGCAAAACCACTCCAAATTTCTCGAAACGAGCAATCGATTCTTGAATTCTACTGCTATGAATTTCATGTGGTACAACGCAAACTTTTAAATTATTCTTGCGCTGAAGGAGCATAGCCATGAGCGATTCTTCTTCCGTATAACTCGATCCAAGAACAACAAGAAATTCATGTTGTTTGAATGAAGTTAACCAGCTCAAATCTTTAGACGAATTCGCGATTTCCAACACGCGATCGAAACGAGTATCTCCGGAAACGATAACGTTATTAAATTTGATTTTCTGAAGAAGCTTTTGCGTGTTTTCGTTTTGAACGAAAAAGTGTGTAACCGCTTTCAGTGTTGGCTTCCAGATAAATCCGTACCATTTGAAAAAACGTTGTTCTTCACGCATGATAACTGAAATGCAAAATAACTTTACTCCGTTGTTTTTCAAATTCAAAAAGTAATTCGTCCAGAATTCATACTTCACAAAAAAGGCTTGGGAAGGATGGAGTATTCGAACGAATTTTTTAGCGTTGAAGTAAGTGTCAAGTGGAAGATATCCGATCCAATCAGCACCAGCATATTTCTTTCGAACTTCATATCCGGAAGGAGAGAAAAAAGTGAGCGCAGTGAGAACTTTTGGATTTCTAGATTTGAGTGCTTCCATCACGGGTCTTCCTTGCTCAAATTCCCCTAGCGAGGCGCAATGGAACCAAATGATTTCAGAATCAGTTGGAAGTGAATTTCGCCATTTTGTCAATGTGGAAATTGAAAACCTTCTACCTTCATTGCCGACACGAATTTTTTTATTGAAAAGTCCAACAATTGGAAGGAGTATTCCAATGAATTGCCAAACAATTGAATAGAAAAATAGGAACATGATTTAGTAGATATAGAAATCGTTTGGAGCACGTTGGTAGAGGTTTAATATCCAACCTGCGCGCAAACCAAACAGCATGTCCAATCTTTTTTCAGTGTCTTGCGTTTGGGTGTCGAGATTCCATTCCCTTCTGCTTTGCGTGAAGCCTTCGGTTGCTTGAGCGCCAACGTAGAAGTTGATTAGTCGGTTGTTACTCAGGTGATAATATCCAACAAATTGATTTAACGAAAGACCGTTGGTTAATCGGTCATAGCCTTTCAAGTAATCACCTTCAAGCTGTGTAATCTTCGCTTCCTGATGTTCCAATCTTATTTTGTGTTGAAGCAGTCCAACACCAAAGGTGATAAGAAGTCCAGAGTTCTGATTTGGACCGATTATCGGGAGCAATTTCCCTCCTTGAAGAAAAACATTGAATCCTCTTTGTTGAATGAACATAGTTGCAATTTGTCCTTGCTCGTCGAGAATTTCGCCACGTGAGGTCAAGAGATTACTGAGCAAATTTGGCTCGTGCACTTTGTTTCCGAAGAGGTAATTAAATTGAACGCCGTAGTACCAGTTTTTCTTATCCTTAATGTGAAATCCGACTTCGAGGCTTCCGTTGTTCCCGAATCTATTGGCTAAATCGCCACCAGGAGCGGAGTACCCGTAACCAACGGTAACATGTGGATTGAATAGCGACGAATCACGCACTTGCCATTGTCCGAATGAAACGAAGCAAGCCAGTTGCCAAAAAGCAAGGAGTGTGAGTTTCTTCATACTGCGAAAGTAAATGTTAT